>CAYOPA010000671.1:0-2339 GCA_964405625.1 uncultured Bryobacterales bacterium | reverse complement strand
TCGTTATGGCATTTTAACGCCTTAACTCGGTGTCCGGATTCAGTAGACCACTTCAGGCTACATGGCCCTGTACGCACAACTCGGACGTGGGAAGCGGGAGCGCATCTGCAATGCCCGCGACATCCTGGACGAACACAACACGCTGACACTGAACGCCGCGTTGCAGACGGCCAAGAAGCTGCACGGGGATTCCGCGAGCGGCCGAGACTTCACCGGAGAGCGCCGATCTGCAAGGGCCGTACCCACGTTCAGCGAATTCCTGGACGACACATACGAGCCGTGGCAGAAGAAGAACCGCCGCAGTGGCCCCGCGACCATAAAGCGGCTGAAATCGTGTTTCGAGGCCAACTTCGGCAAGAAGAAGCTGACGGATATCACACCCGTTGGCGTGGAGAAGTGGAAGGCCGGACGTAACGTGAAGCCCGAGACGGTCAACCGCGATGTCGGAGCGTTGCATTCAGCGCTGGGCCGCGCTGCGAAGTGGAAGATCATCGCGGAAAATCCACTTGCCGGCGTCGAAATGTCCGAGACGGACCCGCACCGCCGCGTAGTGCGGGCTTTAACAGCCGCCGAAAAGGAACGGCTGGTCGAGGCGCTGAAGGCCCGTGACGACAGGAAGCGATCGGCACGCATAAGTGCCAACGAATGGCGAAAGAAACGGAGCCGGGACCTGTTGCCTGTCATCGGCGAGTTCGCCGATCCGCTAACCCCGGCTGTAATCGTTAGCCTCGAAACAGGTACCCGCCGCGGCGAGCTTCTCTCCATGACCTGGGGAAGGTCCGTCGATTTCGACGAACGCGACATTCGCGTAAGGGGCAAAACTTTCGAGACCCGCGATATTCCCTTGAACAATGTCGCGTTCGCATCGCTGCGCGCCTGGTGGCTGCAGCAAGGCCAGCCTAAGACTGGATATGTATTCACGATCGACGGGGGGCTGCTGAAGAACCTTAAGAGAAGCTATCACGGCGCCTTGGCGGCGGCCGGTATCAAGCGCATAAACGCCAAGGGTGAGCGGGTCAATTGGCATTCCCTGCGACACACCTTCGGCACCTTGCTCGGCGCAGCCCTTGTCGACCCGACGACACTCCAAAAGCTAATGGGGCACGCCAACCTCGCGACGACTCAGCGCTACTTGCACTCCGACGAGGACCGCAAGAGGGATGCTGTCGAGCGCTTGACCGGATCGGCATGCGTTCCTAGTTCCTGCAGCGCTTACGGCGACGGTGTCCTTCCGGGCGCATCAAGAGGGACGACTGGCGCTGGATAGGAGAATAGACATTTTGGAATACCGAATGCTCCGTGCGACACCATGGTTTCTGGTAAATTGGGCGAGGGGCGATGGATGATTCGGGGACACGGCACCTCATGAACACGTACAAGCGCCTCGCGGAAGTCGAAAACGGCGAACTGATTGTCGCCTCAAGAGCCGGTGCCAACCGCCTGGGTATCAAGGGCCTGTACAAAGATACTCATTTCGTCGTGCTTCTGGTGCGTGAGATCGACGGCATTCCGGGCCCGTTCACATTCGTGGACCTTGAGGGTTCATGGATGGTCGTGTCTCTCGGTCGAGACTGGGTCGTAGATTTTGATCCGATCGAGTCGATCCGCTTTGAGGCCGAAATTAAGCCGCTTCTCGGGTCGCTGCGATTGGGAAACTCCGCGCCTCTGGTCATCAGCCACAATGAAAGCGGTAGGCATACGTGTTCCCTTGGCGGCGAGATAGGCGACGACATCAGCGCACTTCCGGTAGTGGCTAGTTGGCGAATATTGCTTCGACAGTACGATGGTGAGTTTAAAGAAGTCTTGCGCTGGCCAATTGCGGCGAGCTAAACGAATCCCGCCTTGAAGATTCCGAAAGAGCCGAACGAGCTGATGAGCAGCGAGTTCCTCAAAGAAGTTAGGAATCGTCGGCGCGTGTACGTTGTTGCGGTATGGGTGCTTCCGATATCGGTGGTGGCAGTTACATTAATTGCAGCGGCACTCGCCAGCCGCAACGCTATTCCAACCCATTGGCCACCGCGATTCGGTTCGCTATGCGTCGCAATGGGCGTAATCTCTCTGAATTATCTTGCTAGGCCGAACTACAGAACCGAGCATAGCCTTTTGCGCTACGGCGATGACATACATCCACAATTTCGGCAGAACGTAGTTAGCGAAATGGTGCTCGCTGATTCGACCGTCTTGTTCGGTACATTAATGTGGGGATTCGGAGACTTGTTCTTTCCGCAGCCGGAATAGCTGTTCCCGTCGCCGGCGTTCGTTCCGAGCAATCAGATTCCTTGTCGATGGCCCTTATCGATTCGTCGGCTCCGCGCAGCTTGAGTTGAGAATGCCGGCGA
>CAYOPA010000670.1:0-2341 GCA_964405625.1 uncultured Bryobacterales bacterium | reverse complement strand
GTTCATGGACAAGCCGACGAATCTGGAGTTCTTCCGCAGGTCCCCGACGGGCCGCGGCCCGTCCGCCATCACCTGCAATGTTCCCGACGCGACGGGCGTGAACCAGCTCACCTATCGCCAGGGCAACATCAACCGCAACATGTACATTTCGCCGGGCGTCGGCAACTGGGACTTCTCCTTGATGAAGAACTTCCGGGTGACCGAGAGCTCGCACGTAGAGTTCCGGTTTGAGTCGTTCAACTTCGCCAACCACCCGCAGTGGAACTTCCCCGACACGGGCGTTACCTCGCTCAACTTCGGCCGCGTGATTAGCGCGCGCGATATGCGGACCAACCAGTTCGCGCTGAAGTTCCTGTTCTGATTCAGTCATCAGCCCGATTCGAAGCCAATCGATCGGCATCCCCGGCGGGCGCCCCTCGGGGCGCCCGCGCTATATTCGGGTCTGCGGCGCCACGGTCGCCACGGCAGTTCCTTGCGACCCTCCAATCTCTCAATCTTTTGCGTGTTCGCCGCGATTGCCGGCGTTCAGTTTGCGGCGGCCGCGACCTCGCCGTGGCTGGCGCTGGCGACGGCCGTGCTGCTCGGCCTCGGCGGCGGCGTGGTTCCCAGACGGCTCGGCTTGCGGTTTGACAATCCCTGGCTGATGGTCGGCTTGGCCATGCTCGGCTGCCTGGCGGGCGTGTTGGCGGCGGCGCCGGTGATGGCCGAACCACAGTGGGTTTCGGTGTTATCGCCCTCGGCGGCCTTGTTCACCGGCATTGGGCGGGTGCTGGTAGGGTTGCAACGGAAGAGCTGAACCCCCAGACGTAAGTCTGGGGCCAAGCTGACCCCAGACTCACGTCTGGGGCTCGGTTGCGCGCTCAGGCGCCTACCCGCCGTAGGCGATGCGCAAGACCTTGAGACCGCCGTCGTCGGTCACCAGCATGGAGCCGTCCCCCAGGATCAGCACGCCCACCGGGCGGCCCCACACGCGGCGGTCGTCGGGGTCCAACATCCAGCCCGTCATGAAATCCTCGGGCCCCGAGGTCGGGCGCCCGTCCTTGAACGGGATGAAGGCGATCTTGTAGCCGATCCGTTCAGCCCGGTTCCAGGAACCGTGGAAAGCCAGGAACAGCCCGTCGCGATACTTCGCCGGGAACTGATTGGCGGTATAGAACTGCATGTCGAGCACCGCCACGTGGGCGCCGAGCAGCACGTCGGGATACAGCGTCTTCTTCACGAGCTCCGGCGCTTCGCCCTTGCGGCGCGGGTCCTCGTGCGGGCCGGTGTAGGCGTAGGGCCAGCCGTAGAAGCCGCCTTCCTGAATTTCGACGAGGAAGTCCGACACTAGATCGTCGCCCAGGCCGTCGCGCTCCTGCACGGCCGCCCAGAGCTTGTTGCTGGTCGGGTTGAAGCGCAAGCCGATGATGTTGCGCAGACCCTCGGCTACGATCTCCACGCCGGAGCCGTCAGGGTTCATGCGGTGGAGCGCGGCGCGCTCCTTGGGCTCGCCGGAGTCCACGTTCGAACCCGAGCCGATCGTCAAATAGAGCTTGGAGTAGTCCTCGTTGAACAGGATCGAGCGCGTCCAGTGGCCGCCGCCGAATTCGGCCATGGAATGGATCTCAACGCCGTCGCCGGTCACCTTCACCGCATTGGCGTCAAAGGGATAGCGCTTGAGCGAGGTCGTCTCGGCGATATAGAGCCACTTGTCATGCAGCGCGATGCCGAACGGCCGGTCCAGACCTTCGAGCAGCTTTGAGATGCTCTTGCCGTCCGGGCTGAGGTGATAGATCACGCCGTTGGCGCTCTCGCGTTCGCCGGAGTCCGACATCAGGATGTGCTGATTCGGCAGCAGAAACATATAGCGCGGCCGTTTGAAGTCGGGGTGGACGGCGAACTCCTCCACCTTGAATCCCTGGGGGACCGAGAGGCTCGCGCCGTCGGGGCGTTCGATGACCTGCGGCCTGTTGGAGGCCGAGGGCGTGGCGAACGGCTCGGGGATCCCGCTCCAGTTCACCGGCTTCTTGGCGTCCTGCGCCGGCGCGCCGACTGCGGCGGCCAAGCCCATTAGCAGTAACGCGGAAATCGTTCGGTACGCTCTCATCACGCCGTCAGTATCGTCCATTTCGGCTCGGTCGGCCAGCGCTGCGACGCTCACCTGCTCCGGCTGGCTGGCGGGCCCTGCGATAATTTAGGCTTATGCCGCGTCCCCAACCCATCGTTCTCACCATCATGGACGGCGTCGGGCACAACCCCGACCCCAAAAACAACGCCGTCGCGATCGCGAACAAGCCGAACCTCGACCGCTACTGGAAGACGTATCCCTCCACGGACATCCGCACCGACGGCAACTATGTCG
>CAYOPA010000669.1:0-2351 GCA_964405625.1 uncultured Bryobacterales bacterium | reverse complement strand
TGGGAACCACCGTGCGGGAGGCGGAGAAAGCGCTGATTCTAAAGACTCTGGAGCACACGGGCAACAACAAGACGCGGGCGGCGAAGATCCTGGAAGTGAGCCTGAAGACGATGCACAACAAGCTGAAGGAATACGGAGAGTAGGCGAACGCGATGTCGCTACGGCTCCGGCTGCAAGTTTGGATTGTCGCCCTGGCCGCGGCGATCGTGGTGGTGTTGTCGGCGCTCTATCTGCGGGCGACCCTCGCGGACAGCTTTGCGCAGGCGCGGTCGATCGCCGAGCTCAGCGCGGGGCAGGTGGAGTCCTATATCTCCAGCAGCGCGCCGGCGCAGGTGGCGGCGATGCGGCTATCTCCCACATCCGCCGATGAGCTGGTGGCCGCCTATGTGGCCGCCGCCGAGCAGGACGTCAAGCTCACCGGCTTGCTGCGCCAGCTCATGGGCAATTCGCCGGTCATCGTCGAAGGGCTGGTCACCGGCCCCGGCGAGCGCATCGTAGCCGCCTCCATCGGCGCCAAGCGCGGCCAACGCCACGCGCCGCTGCCGTCGCTGGAACGTTTTGAGGAGCAATCCATGCTGCGACGGCTGGAGGAGGTTTTTTCCAGCAACCAGGACTACGAGGTCGTCCGCGAGCTGGGTTTCCAGATGGAGGGAGGCCAGCGGCGCGTGCTGACGATTCGGATGATCCTGTCGTCGGTGCTGTTGCGGGAGGCCGTGTTGCCGCGCTTGCAGCCGTTGGCGATCGTGTCGGGACTGGCGCTGCTGATCTCGATGGCGGCGGCGGCGCTGGTTTCCGGCATCGCCGTGCGCCCGCTGCGGCGCATCGGCGACCTGATTGACGGCATTACCAGCGGCGAGCGCGAGCAGGCCGCGGCGGTGTTGACCGGTGAGCGCGAAGTGGCCGTGGTCGAATCCAAGCTTTCCATGCTGGGCGAAAGGGTGCGCGGCGCCCGGGATGACGCCAACAAGCTGCGTACCAACATCGACCAACTGCTGGCCCGGCTGGAGGACGCCGTGCTGCTGTTCGGCCGCGACGATCGATTGGTCATGGCCGGCGGCGCGGTGGACCGCCTGATCGAGGGCGGCCGTTGGCAGATCATGGGCCGCTCGATCGAAGAGATTTTCCCGGTGACGACCGAGCTCGGCGCCTTCGTTCAGGGCGCCATCCAGTTGCGGCGCGGGTCGCGCAACTCGCAGGTCGTCTACCGTGACCAGCAGGGCGAGCCGGTGACCGTCCTGCTGTCC
The DNA here is from genome assembly GCA_964405625.1 of uncultured Bryobacterales bacterium. Taxonomy (GTDB): domain Bacteria; phylum Acidobacteriota; class Terriglobia; order Bryobacterales; family UBA6623; genus RI-231. The sequence goes on along the minus strand of CAYOPA010000669.1, from coordinate 1,107 downwards.
ATCGAGATCCTGGAGGAGTTTCCCAGCCGCGAGCGCATCGGGACCTTGGTTACGCTGCGCGAGGCCGAGCCCCGCCGTCAGATCGAGTCGCAGCTTGATCTCTCCACCCGCATGGCCGCCATCAGCCGCCTGACCAGCGGCGCCGCGCACGAGATTAAGAACCCGCTCAACTCGATCGCGCTGCACCTGGAGGTGCTCAAAGGCAAGCTCGAAGGAGAGGAGGTGGGCTCCGCCGAAATCGAGGTCATCTTGCGCGAAATCCGGCGGCTGGATCGCGTGGTACGTTCCTTTCTGGACTTTACCCGGCCCGTTGACTTGGTGATCGGCGACATCGACCTGGCGGCGTTGCTCGACGAGCTCGCCGGGCTGGTGCGGCCCGACGCCGCCGAGCACGATGTGCGGGTCGTCCGCACCGGCCCGGCCCATGCCTGGATCCGGGGCGACCGAGACCTGCTCAAGCAGGCGATCCTGAATGTGATCCTGAACGGCATCCAAGCGATGGAAGACGGCGGCGACCTGACCATCGGCCTGTCCGCGCGCGGACAGGCCTGGCAGATTGCGATTCACGACACCGGGCCCGGTATTGAGCCCGAGAACCAGGAGAAGATCTTTCATCTCTACTTCACCACCAAGCCGAAAGGGTCGGGGATCGGGCTGGCCATGACCTTCCAAGTGATTCAATTGCACGGTGGTACAATCGAGTTGTCTAGCGCTCCGGGCGCTGGGACGGAGTTCCGCCTGCTGCTGGCGGCTGACCGACGGCCCGGCTCGGAGAGATCGCTTCCCGACGCGGAGGAAGCGGCGGTATGAGTTTGGCAGTCGCCCGGACCGTGAAACCGTCGAGTCTGATACACCCGTCGCGAGTGCTGCGCCCGCTGTCGGCGCTCGTCTTGTTGCTCGCCGCCCTTGGTGCGGGTTGCAGCTCCAAGCGCACATCGGGCGCCCCTCCGGTCTCCGCTCCGATCGCGGAGAGGCCCGCCTTGGTCGATCAACGCCGCGATGCGCCGCTGTCGGCGCCGCAAACCGTGCTTCAGCTTCCCCCGCCCCAGGAGATCCCGGCGGGGGCCGCTCCGGCAAGCCGGAGGCGAGATCGGTTTCCCGGTAAAG
>CAYOPA010000668.1:2063-2360 GCA_964405625.1 uncultured Bryobacterales bacterium | reverse complement strand
TAGAGCAGCACGCCGGGCACGTCGGGCATGTTGCGCTGCGAGATCCACCGGGCGTGAGTTTCGGTGATGTCGCCTCGTCCGCCCAACTTGAGCGCAAAGGTGGAGTTGGTGGAGGTGCGGCGCTGGGAGTAGTACTGCCAGTCCTTGGCGTCGAATGTGCCGTTCTTGTCCAGGTCCTGCATGTCCCAGTTTCCGGGCTGCCACTCCTTGGGAACCTCCTCCTTGGAAAGCTCGCCGTCGCCGTCCTTGTCGAGCAGGGCCACGGCCTCGTCAAACGGCGGCAGAATCAGCCGCTCG
>CAYOPA010000668.1:0-2053 GCA_964405625.1 uncultured Bryobacterales bacterium | reverse complement strand
ACGAAATCAACGATGGGTGCCAACGGCGCAGCAGCGCTTTTCCGCATCCGCGCAAAGACGGCGTCCACCTGCCGCGTCACTCCGTTGGACGCCTCCAGAGACGATCCCGGCGGCAACGTGATATTGACCTGAACACTTCCCTCGTCAAACGGCGGCAGAATCAGCCGCTCGGCCGGCTCGCCGCCCGGCGCCCAACTGTTGAAGTACAGCGTGCCGGCGGCGATGACGGGCACGGATTTGACCTGGTACGTGAGGCCCCGGTAGCGCCACAGCTCGCGGCCGTCGTCCACGGCATAGGAAATCATCTGGTAGGAGCCGGGGACGATCAGCTCGGCCGGGCCGTCCTCGGGTTCGTACAGCGCCGGGGTGGAGAAGCTGTGCACCATGTCGGGGCGCTCCGTGCGCCAGAGGGTCTCTCCGGTGGCGGCGTCCAAGGCGGTCACGTAGGCGCTCAGGTCCTGGTCGCAGATCATCAAGATTTTGCCCTCGTGGTAGAGGGGCGATGCGCCCATGCCGTGAAAGTTGGTAAACGGCCCCATCGGCCGCCGCCAGCGCTCCTTGCCGTCCGCGGTATACGACAGCAGCCCGTAGCCGCCGAAGAAGACGTAGACGTTCGAGCCGTCGGTGACCGGGCTGGACGAGGCCTCGTCGTTGAGCTGGTGCATCTTTTCGAGACGCCGCGAAGGGGCTTGTTGCGTCCAAAGGATCTTGCCGGTGGCGCGGTCCAAGCCCAACGTGAAGAGCTTCTCGTCTTGATGGGCGGTGAGGAAAATGCGCTCTTTGGTTAGCGCGGGCGAGGACTTGCCCATCGGCAGGTCGGTTTTCCAGGCTACATTGACGTCCGGGCCCAGGCGATCGGGCAGCGGGGCCTCTTCGGCGACGCCGGCGCCGTTGGGGCCGCGGAAGCGAGACCAGTCGCCGGCGAGCAGGAGGGCGGGCGCTAAGAGCAGAAGGGGGAGCAAGCGCATGGCTGTAGGGATTGTGGCAGGGTGAGGGACCAGGGGCAAGGGATTAGGAACCAGGGGGCAAGCGCTTGGCGAAGGTACGGGAATTCCGTATACTGCCTTCTGGTGGAGGTTGAGTGGGACGACGCCAAGGCCGCTCTGAACCTGCAACGTCATGGAGTGGACTTCCGTGATGCGATCACGGTATTTCAAGACGTCTTCCGGCTGGAGGCGGAGGACCGACGCCATGACTACGGCGAGCCCAGGTGGGTCACTGTTGGTGTAGTCCATGGCCGAGTCCTGGTTGTTGTCTTCACCGAGCGAGACGGCCGGGTGCGGCTGATCTCGGCGCGGTTGGCGGAACCGTATGAAAGACGAGCATATTACGAGAGTCAAGCTGAAGGCGGCCAAAGCTGGCCGAACTGACTGGGATGCGCTTGACCGCAACACGGAGACGGAGTTGCGCGACGCCGCCCTCGCGGACCCGGACAATCCGCCCCTGAGCGGGAGTGAGATCGCCCGGCTTCGGCGTGTTGCGGACGCTCGGCGGATCCGATTCAACCTGGGGATGACGCAAGAGGAGTTTGCGCAAACGTTTCAGTTGGCGCTTTCCACCCTGCGCGATTGGGAACAGGGACGTACCAAGCCGGACCAAGCGGCGCGGACGCTGTTGCGCTTGATCGACAAGAATCCGGATGAAGTCCGGCGGATGCTGGCGTGAATCGAATGCCGCGATCACGCCACGCCGGCGCGCCACGCCGCTATCGGATCGCCATGCCGCCCAATGCCTCGGGGTCGGTGGGCAACGGTCGCTCGCCCGGCCTGAAACCGTTGAAATCCAGCACGTAAGCCGTGACGTCGGAGTAGACCTCGGCGGGCAGTGAATCCGGCGCGGCCGGCGGCATCGTCCGGGCGTGCTGCACGAAGGCCTGCACGGTCTTGCCCGTCCATTTGTCCTGGAAATAAGGGCCCGCCAGCGGCGTGCCCATGGTGCCGTTGGTTAACGTGTTTCCGTGGCAGACGGCGCAGTTGGCGTTGTACGCCTCCCGGCCGGCAGTCACCTGTGCGGCGGTGAACCGCGGCGCTTCTCCCGAGGCGGACGCCTCGCC
>CAYOPA010000667.1:0-2363 GCA_964405625.1 uncultured Bryobacterales bacterium | reverse complement strand
TGGTCAACCCGATCGAGACCGCCGGCCGCCGAGCCCTCCTTCGATTACTAGGCCCTCCGAGCGGCGGACCCGTCCGCTACCACAGGTAATCCTTCGCGGTCGCCCGTTTGTCGTGCCCGTCCAATACATGCATCACCCGCAGCTTCTTCACCGTCGCGGGCGAAAGCTGTCCCAAGGGCACATAGACGATCTTGCGCCCGATGCGCGCCGCGATCGATTTGTAGATCGAGCGCGGCGGCTTGGGTGCGGCATAGACGATGATCTTTTCCACGGAGTAATCGAGCGCCGCCAGCAGCAGTTTTTCCGGCTTGGACTCGGCGAAGAGATAGTCCGGATCGCGCCAAACGTCGCCCATGCGCTGCGAGGGCAGCATCAACAGCAGCCCGCCGTACTCGGCGCGGCCAATGCCCGGCCCGACGATGTTGTCGAACGGGTCCGTGGCGTAGAAGGCCATGTCCGATTCATTCTGATGCTCGCCCAGCCAGGTGATCGCGTAGGGGTAGCGGTTGTCGCGGTCTTCGTCAAAGATCAGCACCACCGCGCCGACCTCGCCTTCCACGCGCTGGTTCTCCCGCACGTAGATTTTCTGTCCGTTGTGCCAGTTGCGCAGCGTCTCGCGGAGGTCGATGCCGTCGCGCAGCGAAGTGGTGAACGGCTCCACGCGCGTACGCTGCTCCGAGAGTAAGCTCTTGCCTTTGTGCTTGAGGTAGAGGCCATACTCCTCGATCTTGAAATCCTCGGGCGGATAGGAGCAGATGCCTTCCCCGCTCCATTCGCGCTTCCACGCGCCGGGCGAGCTCTCGCGCTTGCGGCCTTTGAGCCCGAGCGGTCGCGCCCGGCCCTTCTTCGACCGATACCGCCGGCGAATCTGGATCTTCTTGGTGTCCACGAACATCTCCTCGCCGGAGATCTTGACGTTCATCAGGTCCGATTCAACGCGCTGGTGCGGATACCAGCCGGCGGAATCCCACAGCTCCCAGGCGAAGTTGTCGTCGACCACGGCGCGCGCCGCGACGGTCAGGTCGAACAGGCCCGGCAGGAGTTGGGAGCCGACCAGGGCCAGATTGCGTGAATAGCGGGCCCACAGCCGGCGCTGCCAGTGCGCAAGCGTCTCGCCGGCGTTGCGCTCGTACAGCGTTTCGGCCGCGCCCAACAGCCGCATGTAGATCTGCTGGCGGTTCAGCCCGTCGTTGACGGCGTCGCGGAGAGCCTCCTCGCGCGGTTCGGTTTTGGGCCTGGTAAGCAGCGAGAAACCGGCAGCCGCGCGCTCCACCGTTGCCCCGTCCGGGGCCTCCGGCAGCGCGTCGCCCTTGCGGCGGGCCTCGTGGACGGCCTGCAAGAACGGCATGTCGGTCAGGATCTCCGCCAGGCACTCCGGGTGCGGGTTGAGCAGCCGGACGCCGTCGCGCCGCGCCCGGCGCAGCGGTTGCGCCTGCGGGCGCTCCATCGCTTCGAGCAACGGGTCGAGCAGGTTGAGCGAGACTACCGCCAGGATTTCGGCTTCCGGATCGCAGCTTTGCAGCTTCCAAGCCAAGCCCTCGGCGTGCACCAGGGCTTCGGGCAGCGGCTGCGAAGGCCTCAACCGGAAGGCGTCCACGTAACACGGCAGCCCCAGCCGCTGGACCGCGAAAGAGTCCGGGTAGACCTCATCGAGATGCGGTCGCTCGCTGATGTCGGGGTCGAGGAAGACGGAATCGAGCTCGAGCTCCTCGGCCGTGCGGAGCGCCTCCACGAACGGGTCCGCCGGCTCGATCGGCAGGTAGACGGCGCGGTCCTCGGCCCCATCCTGGTAGGTGATGACGGAAAGCTGCGGCAGCCGCTCGAGAGCCTGCCGATAGAACGGCTCCAGCGTGACCGGCAACTCGACCCCGACGATGTGCGGCGTTTCGCGCAGGATCTCCGCCCGCACGGCGACGGCAAATTCCATCTTCCCCGGCGCCACGGGCAAGTAGCGGATGCGTCCGCGTCGCAGCGAGCCGGGCCGGTTGGGGTCAAAAAGGTCCATGGCTGACGGCTAGCGCAAGGTGTAGCGCAGCGCCTCGCGGCCTAGCGTCTGCACCAGGGCGACCTGTAGCGCCCGCTCCCTGGGGGTTTCCGGCGAGACCTCGCACAGCTTCAGGGCGAAGCGGGCGATGTTGATGCCGTCGCGGGCGGAGTAGCTTTCGTCGGCCATGTGGGCGGCCTGCAGGAAGTTGACGACGTAGTCGAGCACCTCGTCGTCGGCAAACGGCAGGTTCTCTTCGAGAATCGCCCGTTCTTCGTCCCGCTCGGGGAAATCGACCACGATCTGCGGCTGCAAGCGCGAGTGGATGTACTCGGGCAGCTCAAAAGTCGAGGAGTCCTCGTTCATGGTGGCCGTCATG
>CAYOPA010000666.1:0-2370 GCA_964405625.1 uncultured Bryobacterales bacterium | reverse complement strand
CAACGCCACGACGGCCGCTCTGACCTGAGGCTTGCGCGCCGCTAATCAATTACGAACCACTTAGCGCACTCTTCTCTGTCCTGCGACACACCTTCACCATCACAATACATATTACCGAGCGCGTATTGGGCGGACGCGAGCCCCTGCCGGGCAGAGATCTGATACTCTGTAATCGAGGGAACATCGTCGTTCGCCGGACTGCGGCCATCGTTATTCGTCGGTTGAACTGATTTCGATTCCGCCTCAGCGTACTCGGTACGGGCGGCGATCGCGGCGATCGGTTGGGCACTTTCGGATCTTGGCTTGTTTCGTTCGTCCTCGCCACGACAGCCGAGTAGAACAGACGCGAGGACCAAAGCCCGGACAATCATTCCCACAGTATACTAGTGGTCTGAGCCACACGCCTTGCAAATTATCGACGCGGCGATCCGTCAGTGCCGCGCCTATCAAGGCGCGGTTCCGGACGCCCTGAGGGGCGCTCAAGCCCCGCCATTGCGAGCGGTGCCATAGTTGGTGGTATTTGCAACGCAGACCACTAGTTGTCTCAGCCGAGGGGGCAGGCGCACTTGTTTCCAATCTCTCCGAATCCACCCCCACCCACGCGGAACAAAACGGAAAATGTTTGATGCCAACGCCATCGTTGCGATTCTAGGGTCGATCTTGATCACGGTCCTAAGCCTAGGAGGCTATGGGGCCGTCGCCGCCCGGTTGGTTGGCGTTCCTCGGCCTGCGCTTGGAGAACTTGCGGTCTTAGGCGCATTGATCGCCGGAAGCTTGACCACGGCCGTCCATTTCGCAGCGCCCGTCCATGGTTGGGTACAAGGCTTGATTCTCGGGGGCGGGGCATTTTGCGCTTGGCTCCAGCGCGACGTCTGGAAGCGTGCTATTTGGGGGATCGAGGCGATCTACTTTCTTGGAGCGGCGGCTTTCTTGAGCTACTGCGCCATGGCGGCGAAGTGGCCCAGCTACGACACAGGGCTCTATCACATCCAAACGGTCCAATGGATTCGGGAAGCGGCGGCGACGCCTGGCCTCGCTAATATCCACGGCCGTCTGGGATTCAACTCGCTGTACTACGAATTGGCGGCGCTCTATTCGCTTCCAGCCCTTGGTTGGAAATCAGCTTTCAGCATGACTCCAGTCCTTGCTGCCGGCATGCTGACGGGGTTGTACTCCTGGATTGTCCGCTCGGCCGACGATGAAAGCGGACGCTTGACGGCCCCCGGTCTGCTGGCCTTTTTGGCCACGCTAGTCCTCGGGACGGCAGGTGCGCTTTGGTTCCTCGACTTGTCAGCGATGGCCAACGATCCGCTGGTGACGATCGCGATCCTTCTGCTGGCGGTTCAGGCCTGGGCGGCGCTACGTGATTCGCAAGACGACGCCGCCCTGCGAATGTTGCTCGCCACAGGCGTGTTGGCTGTGCTGGTCAAGCTCTCCGCCGTGCTGGTCGTGGCGCCTGTGCTGGTCGTGGTCGCCTGGAGGGCATCGGGTGCGCTCTGGCGAGCCCGCGCCGCGCTGGCTTTGGGCGGTGCGGCCTTGGCCTTGTGGTGTATGGACGGCTTACTTCTCAGCGGTTGTTTGGCTTACCCGGTGCGCGCCACCTGCATCACTTCGCTGCCGTGGGCGATCCCGGAGTCGGCCGTGGTAGCGGAGGCCCGAAGCATTGAATGGTGGGCAAAGTGGAGTCGGGCGGATCAAGCGCCGGACGGTTGGACCTGGGTCGGGCCGTGGTGGGAGAAGTATCAAGATGATTCGTTGGTCTACATATGTGCTGGCCTTTTAGCATTTTCCGCACTGGCCTACGCTGCTGGTTGGTTGCTGGGCCGCCGGCCGACCGACGCGGATGGGCCCCTGCTGGCGGCAGCCATGGCCGTAGGCGCCGCGGGTTGGTTTGCCAGCGCCCCGGACCCTCGTTTCGGAGCCGGCAATCTGCTCGGCTTTTTTCTGATTCTCGCCGCCGTGGCAGGCTCGCCGTGGGTCGCAAGTTGGAAAGCCTTTCACGTCCAGATCGCGCTCCTGCTGGGCTTCCTCATTGCGCTCCCAGCCGCCCCGGAGCCGAAGCCGGATATCTGGGGTACGCCGCCCCAGGCCCAACTCCAAACCGTCGGGACGAGCAAGTTAGGGCCGGTCCAGCGTCCTGTGGACGGAGACCGGTGTTGGGACGCTCCGATTCCTTGCGTCCCGCAACCGCTCTCCGAAAAAGCGATCCAGCTATTCTCGATCTCGCAACACCCGTGACGAGTCACGCAGCGCGGAACCCCATCCACAAACACACGCTCTTGACGCGCTCAACTTTTTCGGAGATCGATGGCGTTTTTGCGCCTGCCCCCTGGGCTGAGACAACCAGTTAAGACACTGTTCGCCGTTCGC
>CAYOPA010000665.1:0-2373 GCA_964405625.1 uncultured Bryobacterales bacterium | reverse complement strand
GAATTTGAGGAGGAGGTCAAGCGATGAATTGCTCTTGGATGCAACGCCGGCTGGTCCGATATTCGGCCGGAGAGCTCGCTTGGCACGAGCGCTTGGTCGCCCGAGCGCACCTGCGCTTGTGCGACCGCTGTTTTGAACAATACGAGCGCCGCGAAGCCGCCGAAGGTTGGGCGGAGAGGATGGCTCCGGCGCGCGTCCCGGCCAAGCTCGGGATTTCGATTCGGCTCGCGCTGTCCCGTGAGCTCGCCGGACCTCAGAATTTAGCCGAATACGTCGTGCGCGTCCGGCAGCAGATGCGCGAATGGGTCGGCCCGATCGCGGTCCGCTCCGCAGGCTTGCTGACGGCTTCGCTGCTGTTGTTCGGCATCTTGATGCCCGACATCTGGCGCGTTCCCGCGAGCTTCCCCAACGACGTGCCGCTGACTTACATGGCCGGCGCCCTGTTCACACCGCCCTCGATTGAGGAAATGGGGCCGTACGTCGTGCATCAGGACGCGACAGTCCTGGTGTTTGTGGATATGCGCGGCGCTCTGTACGACATCCAGTTGCCCGACGATCTGGCCGGCGACACGAAGCTGCGCACGGAGCTGACCAATGTACTGCTGTTTACCGCCTTCCAACCCGCGACTCGTTTTGGCAAACCCGTCGCCGGACAGGTCCTGATCCACTTCACGGCCACGACCGTGCATGGCTGAAGGCAGTACAGTTTCTAAGGCTTCCGCTCGATAGCCTGGAAGGGGCGATTCCCTCCATGCTCAAGAGGAAGCCGCGTGATCCGTCCCCGCCAATCCGGTCAAGCCATCCTGCTCTTTATCGTGCTGGTCGTCGTCGCGGGTGGGATGCTCGGACTCGCGATCGACGGCGCGCGCCTGTTTGAAGAGCGGCGCCAAGCGCAATCGCTGGCTGACGCCGCCGCGCTCGGGGCCGCCTTCGAGCTTAGAGCGGGAGGCGACGGAGCCGCCCTGGCCGAAGCCGCCTTGGCCGATGTCCGCATCAACGGCTTTCGCGACGGCTCCGACGAGCTCACCATCGCTCGCATCGCCGCGCAAGGCGAGCAACCGGAAGCCGTCCGCGCTACAGTCCGTCGGCGTGTACGGACCACTCTCATGGCAATGTTTGGAGTCCATGAGGTTCCGGTTGCCGCCGGCGCCGCGGCGGCGCTGATCCGCGGCCCCGGCCCTTGCGTGCTCGCCATGGCCGAGGAAGGCGCCGGATCCCTGGTTATTGAAGGCGACGGCTCAGTCCGCATCGAGTGCGGCGTGGAGGTGCGCTCGGCTCACCCCGACGCCTTCCAGGCGTTCGGCAATAGCTGCCTGTCGGCGGAGTCCCTGCGGGCGAACGCCTCCGATGAGCTTTGCATCTCCCCCCGACCCGCGCCGCCTATCCTACGCGAGCGGTTGGCGGCGGCTCTCCCTGAGCCGAGCTGCGTCGGCGCGCCGGAGGGCGCCATGACGCTCGGAGCCGGTGGGGTCGCGCGCTACTGGCCCGGCTGCTTCCGCGAACGGCTGGTGATTGAGGCCGGCCGCGCCGAGCTCGCCCCCGGTCGCTACATCTTCCTCGACGGCCTGGAGCTGCTCGGCGGCGAGATTACGGGCCGGGACGTCTCCCTGCTTGTCGCCGCCGGCCCGGTGGAGATTGTGGACGAGGCCTGGCTCGACCTGCGCTCCGACGGACGCGAGCCGCTGCTGGCCGCCGCTTCACCCGGAGCGGCGCGGGTCACGCCGGCGCCGGGCTCGGTTTTCTCCGGCGAGCTGCGCCTGCCGGCGCGGGCGCTGACTTGGCGGCCGAACGCCTTTGAGCCCGGTGTGTGGAACAGCGTTACGGCCGAGAGAATTCGCATGTTGGTGGACGACGATGATCGCGTGATCGCGGCCCCTGCCGGCGATCACAATCTGGCTCAGGCCAGACCGGTGCTGATTCAATGAGACGACGAGATGGTCAACGCGGCTCTTCGCTGATCGAGACGGCGTTGCTATTGCCGGTCGCCGTGCTGTTGTGCCTGGGAGGCTTGGATTTCAGCCGGGCCTACACAACGGCGGCCCAACTGGAGGCCTCGGCTGCTACGGCCGCGGCCCAGGGCGCCAGGACGCCGGAGAATCTTGACGCGGCCCGCGCACTCGGATTGGCCAACATGCCGGGCGGCGCCGACTCCTCGGTTTCGCTGGAGATCATCTGCGCCTGTTCGAGCGCTCCCACGGCCTGGGCCGCCTGCGAACAGCTCCAATGCACGGGGGATACGCGGCGGCTATACGCGCGGGCCGTGGCCCAGACAGGATTTGCGACGATCGGCCGCTACCCCGGCGTGCAATCGCGGACCCAGTTGCGGCGCGAACGGTTTGTGCGGGCGGAGTGAAACGCGGTAAAGCCGGGCGG
>CAYOPA010000664.1:0-2374 GCA_964405625.1 uncultured Bryobacterales bacterium | reverse complement strand
CGTTGGCGGGCTTCATGACAGGTCGGTCTGGTTATGATCGGAACGACTCAACGACCTTCTAATGGCATCCTGCTCCCGAGCCCATGCTCAGGAGCCCGCCATGAACGATTCCCTCCGTGACGCCGTCCTTGAGGCTGTTGAGGCCTCGCTTGAGCCCCAACCGCGCGCCAGATTGGCATCAGGATTGCATTCCCTGTCAGTGACGAAGATAAGGAGGACATCATGGCCATCCCCAGCAGAATCATGAGCTACCTCGCAGACAATAACGCCGACTTCGAGCAACTTCGCCACCCGGTGACCTATACGGCCAGCGAACTGGCGCACGTGGATCACGTCCCCGAACGGACTGTCGCTAAGACGGTGGTCTTCCTGGGCGACGAAGTCTTCGCCATGGCCGTGCTACCGGCCGACGAGCGCGTCGATCTGGAAGAGCTTCGCGTGACGCTCGGGCTGGAGCGCATCCGGCTGGCGACCGAGGAGGAGGTGGCGCGGCTGTTCCCGGACTGCGAGTTGGGCGCGATGCCGCCCTTTGGTCCGCTATTCGGGTTGCCCGTCTACGTGGACAACAGGCTGACCGAGCAGCAGATGATCGAGCTCAACGCAGGCACGCACCGCGACTCCATCCGGATGACCTACGATGAGCTCGCGCGGATCGCCGAGCCAATTGTGCGGCGCTTCGGCGAGCCCATGCGGGTTCACGCCTAGAAAGTCCCAGGAGGAGGCCGCCGGTTGGCGTCAGGCCCGCCAGGCTTGGCGCCAACCGGAATGGTCGTGCGCGCTGCGCATGCGCCACATGTGTAACATCTGCTGCATCTCCAGCCGTTTTTCCTGGTGCTCGGGGCTTTTCCAGAGATTGTTGATCTCGTCCGGATCGGCTTTGAGGTTGAAGAGCTGGCCGTCGGCGCTGTCGACGAAGCAGACGTACTTCCAATCGCGCGTGCGGAGCATCGACTCGTAGGCGCTGGTGGTGAAGTTCGTATCGTGCGCCTGCTCGCAGATCACGAACTCCCGCTCCTCCCAAGGCTTGCCTTCGATCGCCGGCAGCAGGCTGCGGGCCTCCATCTTATCGGGCGGACGGACGCCGGCCATCTCCAGGATTGCCGGACCGATGTCCATCAGTGAGCAGAGCCCGTCGATCTTGCGACCGCCTTCGAAGCGGCCCGGCGCCCAGACAATCAAGGGCGTCTTGATGATGGTGTCGTAGAAGGTCCACTTCTGGCTGTGACCGTGGTCGGTGAGCGCGTCGCCGTGATCGGAGGCAAAGATCACGACGGTGTTTTCCAGATAGCCGGTCTCCTCCAGCGCCTGGAGGATCTCGCCGATCTGGCGATCGATCATGGTGACATTGGCAAGATAGTAGGCCCGCTGGCGGTGGCGCTGCTCGCGCGTTGGATTCCACTGGTGCACGACCGAATCGTGGTCCACGTCGCAATTGTGCTGGATCATGCCGCGATAGGGCTCGGGCTGGTTGGTGAGCTCCTCCTGGGTCACTTCCATCAGCGGCAGGTCTTTATCGAGGTAGGGCTGCGCTTCTTCGAGCGGCGGATCGTAGGGCGGATGCGGGCCGGGGAAGCCGATCTGTAGAAACATCGGCTCCTTGCGGGGCGTATGGCGCAGCCGCCAGGTCGCCATCTCGCCAACGAAGTTGTCGGAATGCAGCTTGGCCGGCAGAGTCCACTCGAAGGCGCCGAGCCGCTCGTGGTAGTCCGGCATGTCGCGGTAGCTCAAGCGGCCGGGCTTGGGGACGCCGTTCGCGCGGATCGCCTTGTCCCAATCGTCGATAAACCAGCGACCCTCCATAAAGCGGTCCTTGTTCTCCACGGGAAAGCGCTCGTGGAAGCCGAACCGCTCGTTGTAGGGCGCCTGGTGCATTTTGCCGACGTTGATGCAGTGGTAGCCCGCGTCCGCCAACAGCTCAACCCAGGAGTGCTCCCAGCGGTCGCCGTTGCGCAAAACGCCCGTGTTCTGGGGGTATTGCCCCGAAAACAAACTGGCGCGGCAGGGCGCGCACGACGGCGCCGGGATGTGGCAGTTGGTGAAAGTGACGCCCTCGTTCACGAGGCGGTCCAGATGCGGGGTGTCCATGTAGTCGAACCCCAGCGCGCGGATCGTGTCGTAGCGCTGCTGGTCGGTGACGATGAAGACGATATTGGGGCGGGAGACCGACATGACGCGACTATTTTACGACCATTCGCGCGCAGCCCGGCCTGAAGCGCTCGATCGGCTCTCGCTGAGGGGTCCTCGGATTGAGCGCCCAGGCCTTAGTCGGGGGCTGCCGTCCTTGGTTTGGTCTCGCCGCCGGTGCAAAAATCCCGATATCGCCCGCTACGGCGAGTCTCGCGCCCCGTCCTCTCGCAGCGATTCGTAGATCCGT
>CAYOPA010000663.1:0-2376 GCA_964405625.1 uncultured Bryobacterales bacterium | reverse complement strand
GGGGACCATGTTGTTGACGATCTTGATCATCCCGCCGCCGACCAGCTTCTTGTACTTCACCAGCGCCAGCTCGGGCTCAATGCCGGTGGTGTCGCAGTCCATCATGAAGCCGATGGTGCCGGTCGGGGCGATGACGGTCGTCTGGGCGTTGCGGTAGCCGAAGCGCTCGCCCGCGTCCAGAGCCTCCTGCCACGCGACCTCGGCGGCGTCGCGCAGCGTGGGGTCGTCGTAGCGGCGTCCCAGCCGGCGGGACGCATCGCGGTGCATCTTCATCACGCCCAGGAAGGACTCGCGGTTGGGCTCGTAGCCGGGGAACGGTCCGGTGGCGTCCTTGGCGATGCGCGCCGAGGTCAGGTACGCCTGGCCGCACATCACGGCCGAGATGGCGCCGGCGATGTCGCGTCCGCCGTCGCTGTCATACGCCCGGCCCAGTGACATCAGCAGCGCGCCGAGGTTCGCGAAGCCCAAGCCCAGCGGGCGGAAGTCATGCGAGTTCTTGGCGATGCGCGCGGTCGGATAGCTGGCTGAATCGACCAGGATTTCCTGCGCGACGATCAGCGTGTCCACCGCGTGGCGGAAGGCCTCCACGTTGAACGTTCCGTCGCGCTTGCGGAACTTCACCAGATTCAGCGAAGACAGGTTGCAGGCCGAATCGTCGAGGAACATGTACTCCGAGCAAGGGTTCGACGCGTTGATGCGGTCGGTCGTCTTGCAGGTGTGCCAGCGGTTGACCGTGGTGTCGAATTGCATGCCGGGGTCGCCGCACTGGTGGGTGGCTTCGGCGATGGCCTTGAGCAGCTCGCGGGCCTTCTTGCGGTCCTTGGGCTGCTTGGTCAGCACGCTCTTGGTCCAGTAATCGCCGTCCTCGGCCGCGGCCTTCATGAAGTCGTCGTCGGCGCGCACGGAGTGGTTGGCGTTCTGGAAGGAGATGGTCGAATAGGCGTCGCCGTCGAGGGACGGGTCGTAGCCGGCTTCGATCAGCGTCCAGGCCTTACGCTCTTCCTTGGCCTTGCACCAGATGAAGTTTTCGATGTCGGGGTGATCGGAGTTGAGGATCACCATCTTGGCCGCGCGGCGCGTCTTGCCGCCGGACTTGATGACGCCGGCGAAAGCGTCAAAGCCTTTCATGAACGAGACCGGGCCGGAGGCGCGGCCGCCGCCCGCCAGCGATGCGTCGTCTTCGCGAATCTTTGAGAGGTTCGAGCCGGCGCCGGAGCCCCACTTGAACAGCATGCCCTCGGTCTTGGCGAGGTTCATGATCGACTCCAGCGAATCGTCCACGGAGTTGATGAAGCAGGCCGAGCACTGCGGGGTGTGCTTGTCGGGGCGGATGGCGGTGATGCGGCCGGTTTCGTCGTCCCAGGTCCAGCCGTAGCCGCGGGTGTCCTTGACGCCGACGTTGAACCAGACGGGCGAGTTGAAGCTCGCCATCTGGTTGACCATCAGGTGGGCCAGCTCATTGCGGAAGTTCTCAGCGTCCGCGCGGTCGGCGAAGTAGCCGCCGTTGGCGCCCCAATCGGCGATCGTATCGACCACGCGGTGGACGAGTTGGGCGAGGCTCGACTCCCGTTCGGGCGATCCCATCTGACCGTGAAAATACTTCGAGGCGACGATGTTGGTGGCCGTCTGCGACCAGTTGCGCGGCACCTCGACGTCATGCTGCTCAAAGACGATCTCGCCTTTGGCGTTAGTGATGGAAGCGGTGCGCTTCTCCCACTCGATGATGTCGTACGGGGTCTTCCCCGGCTCCAGATCGCGCGTGAAGTAGCGCGAGAAGGCCAAGCCGCGCCGCTGTCCGGCCGCGCTCAGCTCCGCTTCTTTAGCTTCCAAATCAACTCGAATTTCGCCCATCTGATTCTCTCTCCGCCGTTATGAATGTGTTGTCAGGCTCGGCGTTGCAGCACGACTAGGGGAAACCGCTCAACCGGCGCCGACAGTCACCTAGTGTACGCGATCTTGGGGTGTAGTCAAGAAAAAAATCTACATCTTGTGGCTGTGTCGCAATCGGGTCACAACCACGGCGGATGTCGGACCTGACGCCGTCCGCCGAAACGTCGCCGGGTCAATAACTTCCATCTCGTAATACGACGATTGTAGGTAGCCAGGACACAGCGACGACCCAGGATCTGGTGTTCGAAAACGTCCGAACGGTGGCGGCAGGACCCGCCAGGGGGAGAACGCGGGCGGACGCCGCCGAGGGCGACCAATTCTTGGAGGTCATCGGCGAGCCGCGATCGGCATGCATGATGAGCTGGCCAGGCTCGATATTCTGCTTGGCGCAGGAGTCTTCGATCAGTCGTTTGGCCAGATCGGCGCTCTCGCGCGGCGCTCCCGCGATTCCCCCCGCTGTTCGAGCAGCCGGTACATGGTGCGGAT
>CAYOPA010000662.1:0-2410 GCA_964405625.1 uncultured Bryobacterales bacterium | reverse complement strand
CTGGCCCTGTTCGAAGCGCGACTGAAGGATGCGCGGACAAGCGGCGCTCCAAACTGAATTGGAGCCAAATGGAGCCAGCCCGTCGGCTCAATCGCTGTAACTTGCTGAAAACATGGAGCGGGAGACGGGGATCGAACCCGCGACATTCAGCTTGGGAAAACGATCCCAGATTGTAAATAAAGAACTTATGCGTTTAAGGCGTTGAATCGTGGCCACTGAAACGAACGGAATTCTAGGGATTCCTACTAACGCGTTCTTAATGGAGTGCGAATGGAGTGCGCCGATCCATTCTCGGCCCCAGGGTCCGCACGTGCACAACCCGCCCTTCAGGCCACCACGAAAGGCCTGGATGGAGAAGCAGCGAGAGTTGTTCCTCCGACGGTTCTATGCGGCAGGAGCATTCACGAAGCGGTTGGCACCGCCCCGCGCAGGTTTTACTCGTGAGAGCCGCCGTCGAGCTCGGACAAGCCAGTCTCCCGGCATCCGGTCTATGGATCAGCGCAACGCTGGATGGTAAATCCAGACTTCCTTAGCCTGAGTGGCGCTCAGGTTTACCGGGCACCTTCTACCCACTGAGGTCAGTGACGATCAAACGCCTCCGACTGACTTGGCACGTACCGTACCGCTTCCGTTCGGCGAAGTACAAGTTAGGAAGAAGCTGCGGTGAAGCCCGGATTTTTCGGTTGAGAGGCGAGGGGAAGGCGCTTCGAGCGGCGAGCGCTTCGGAACCACTCCGGACGCTGTTCAAAATTGCCAAATAACTGATAGGATGCATTGAGACGCTCAATCAGGAGAGATCGCCTGTGACGGTTGCCGGCTTTGATCAAATCACCATCGACCCGCAGCAGATGAACGGCCAGCCCTGCGTTCGAGGACTGCGCCTCACAGTCCGCCGCGTGCTTGAGATCATCTCCCTCTACCCGGACCGCGCCGAACTCTTTCGCGAGTTCCCGGAGCTTGAAGACGGCGACCTGAAGCAGGTCCTCGAATTCGCCGCCGCCAACCTCGACGACGAGACGCTCGACATCAGAGCCGCGTGAAGGGGCTCCTCCTCGACCAGGGGCTTCCGCGCTCGACCGCCGAGCTGCTCCGAGCGCGCGGAATCGAGGCCGTACACGTCGGCGAGTGCGCGATGTCTCAGGCAAGCGATGCCGCCATCCTGGAGCGAGCGCGCAGCGAGCAGCGCGCCGTTGTGACCCTTGATGCAGATTTTCACGCTCTTCTCGCCCTCACGGGAGCTGCCGGACCAACCGTCATCCGGCTTCGCGCTCAAGGGTTAAAGGCCCACGACGCGTGTGCGCTCATCGAGTCCGTCGTTGCCAGAGCCGAAACCGACATCGCTGCCGGAGCCCTCATCTCCGCAACGCGAAAGCTCGTGCGCATCAAGCGGCTCCCGATCGCGAAGTAGGGGGCTCTGCCCCTGCGACCCGGCCAGGGAGACGGTCCCCTCTCCCCGGACCCTTTCGCCGACTCGTCGTCGGGCAGGGGACTGGGCTCATGCCCCATTCCCGCTGGACCAGTCTGGGCCCTTCCTCGACGTCAAGGCCAAGCCGCTTCGCGGTGCTCCGCAGCCTTGACCGCTGCGGGAGAACCCGCGGACCGGAGGGGGTACCGCCCAGCTCCTTCATTTGGTACCTGTACTCACGAACCGACCGTGGGGATGGTGCACGTGCCCCCAGCGCAGTGTGGCCCCGGACATGACAGGATGATCTGACCGAATGGAGCTTCAGGAGATTGCAGCGGGTCTGAGCCTGACCGGCGTCGAGTCGGACCAGATCGTCACCGTCGTCGCCACGGTCCCCGGTGGCGACGGAGCTCTTCAGCTCATCTACCGCACCCAGCTTCCTCTGTGGTTCCATGCGATTCCTCCTTCGGACGGCGTCCGAATAATGGCGGCGCTGGCGTCAACGAACCTCACGAAGGGGGCTCCGATGAGCCCGCCGCTGGGTCGACGCTGCTGGAAGAAGGCTTCGCCCACAGGGAGGACGGGTCTTCGTCGCTGCTTCGGGGTGAGGAACTGGTACCCACAGCCAGGCTCCCATAGCTTGTAACCGTCGCCTCAGGGGACCGAAGTCGGGCTTACCGAACGGCCAAAGCGGAACACCTGATTGCAGCGGGTGTTCCGCTTTCAACTGCTGTTCCCGACGCTACAGGCCGGCGCTAGAGCCGCTGAAATGCGGCTCCGAAAGGGGAGCACCTAATTGCAGCAAGTGCTCCCCTTTCAGGCTCTTTGCGCAAAAACCGCTCGAATGACGAAGCCTTTGCGCGCCAGTCAGATGGAGAGCGCCGCGAGCCCCTGACGGGTCTCGCGGCGAGCGCAGGGTGGGCGGGAGCGACCCCCTGTTTTTGGGCGCTGGTCCGCCCAAAACCCTCTCGGCTCCGCCTCGGGTCGCTCCCGCCCACCCTGCGC
>CAYOPA010000661.1:0-2411 GCA_964405625.1 uncultured Bryobacterales bacterium | reverse complement strand
ATTTGGCTGTAAAGTGAATGCGGTAGCGAGCTTGCGTCACCGTCGAAGATCCACTCGAAGGTAACGCCGAACCGACGTTTTAGCCGACGAACGTAGTCTTGGCGTACAAGATTTCGGCCGCGCTCCCATGCGGAAAGCGCGTCCTCGGTAACGCCGGTAAGAGTCGCGAACTCGCGCGCGGTGGGATATCCCAGTGCCTCACGGGTAGCCCGGAGGCGCAAACCGCATTCGATAGCGTAGGGGTCGACGGGTCTTGCGGGCATGCCGACATTTTGTCCGATTCGTCGTCAAACCCCGACCGATTCATAATCGTTGCTTCGGCCGATCATATATCGGACAACGGCGCTATGAACGACCTAGAGCTTCTGGACCGCATGAAGGAGAGGACCGGAACGTGGGCAGAGCTGGCGCGCCAGCTCCATGTCACGGCCGGCGTCCGGCTCGACCATGAAGCCATCTACAAGTGGCGAAAGCGAGCGCAAATCGCCCATAGCTGGCGCCCTTGGGTGCTCATCTTCGCGCGCAAGCTCGAGCTCCCCGTGTCCATGGACGTCACCCTGCCGCGGCCACGCCGATGGCCGGCGAAGAGCCGGCACGGGAAGGTCGAGCGGGCGGCGGAGGCGGTGAGGGGCTAGCCGCGGCCCGACAAAAGTAGGGCCGCGCCCGAAGGCGCGGCCCGTCGATGGTTTCTGCTCAACAACTCGCCCGGCGGTTCCAACGCCGGGCCAACCTCACCAAGCGTGAGCCCGATGATCAACGGTGCTCACTTTGCCTCGCGAGGTCTACGGCACGCCCTGAGTGTGCAGTGGCAGCAACAAAGAGGCCAGCCGCTTGCTTAAGGTAGGGCCTTCGGCGGCTGCCGGCTATTCCGTTATCCGCGAAAAGGCTGGGGCAGCAGGCACTCCGAGCGCGAGTATGTGGCGGACTGGTCGGCCGGCACCCGGGACCGGTGCCGGCCGATGATGGCCCGCGAGCCAACCGCCGGCATCGAGCGGCGCACCGTCGACCTGGTCCTCCGCCGGCGCGAGCTGGTGACGGTCGACGATCGCCGCCGCGCCAATGCGCTCGGGCCGATGTGGGGGCCCGCCCTCAATCGGGCGGTGCTCTGCCTGCTTTCCCGTGGCCGCCGGCGGAAGCTCGAATGCCTAGACGATCTGCAGCGGGTGACCGGCATCCCAGCCGATCAGGTGCGAGTCAACGGGCAGGCCTTCCTCGAGATTGCCGAGTTCGCGGCCGAACGGTGGCGGCTGCAGAAGGCGGCGCATCGCTGGCTGAGTGCGAAGGGCGGGCTTGCCTCGGGCCTGCGGTCCATGGCTGAACGTCTCTACAGCCTCGACGGCGAGGAGCGGGCGGCGCTAGAGCGGCGAATGATTGAGACGCAGGCTCTCAAGGTCGAGACGACGGCGCGCTGGTATGAGGCGCAAGCGGCGCTTGCCGCCTTCCTCGGCCAGGAGCCGCCGGACCCGCCGCACGCGCCGCAGCCGTCCTATGTCGACGCGGACAACCACGCGGTGGCGCGCATCCAGGCGGTGGCGAGTCGGCTGGGCGCCAAGCGGCCCAAGCTGCGCGACTGCTACAGCCGGCTCGCCCGGCCGGTGGCGAAGCTCCTCGCCGAACGGCAGCGGGCCGGCGGCCTGCTGACTTACGAGGATATCGAGGCGGCGCTACTCCTGCCGTCTCGGGTGTTCGTCTCCGGGTGGGCCTCGCGCTGGGGTGCCACGCCCAACGGCTGAGCCGCCCGGCCCTTTTGGGGGCCGGGCTTTCCGGCATCGCGGATCGCCCTAGCGCCCACTGCGCCACACTCACCCTTGCCGAAATCCTGTCGCAATCGCCCGTGATCCTGGCCGCAACCCGCTCGGCGGCCGCCTGTTGGACCTCGAGCCGGCAGCCGGCGGCCGTCGACCGGCGGCTCGCCGGGGTTTGGGGATAAGCCGGCCACGGGCCCGCCGCGCGCCGCGTGCCGCAGAAAAAGCACAACCCATTGATGAAACGGCACAATTGCACACCGTAGACATAGCAAGAGCGTAGCGAGCAACCACCACGAGGCAAGCCCTCCGAGCCCTTCCTAGAATCTCCGAATCTTGTTGCCGCAGTGGGTATGTGGATAAGGCCGGCCCTGTCGGGCCGTCTCCGCCGGCCGCTCCGCCAGCGGCCGGCAAGCCACCCCACGCCGCGAGCGGCGAGGGGACCCCGGCAAAGGGGGCGGCCTCCGGCCGCGCTTGGAATGGAGGAAGGGGGCGCGGGCGACGGCGGCTCGGGCTCGAGCGGCGGCGGATCGCGCACAGAATGCATGGAAAGGCACGGCCATGACCGCGGCCTCTTCCTCTTGCTCTTTACAACCTAAGGTTGATAAAGTGTGGAGGCCGAAAGATATAGGAACTTGATCCTATATCGTTGCGGATGCTATCATC
>CAYOPA010000660.1:0-2414 GCA_964405625.1 uncultured Bryobacterales bacterium | reverse complement strand
AAAGGTCTCCGGCAAACCCGGCGCGGTTCAAGGATTCGAACCCCTTGAGTGCGCGAACGGAAGCCACTTTGCCATCTCTCACGTCTTGACACGATCCGTTCAGTCGGTTCCTCAGTGCAACCGTTCGGTGTCGGCACGCATCTGGAATAGGATCTGACACTAAAAAGGAAATCCGGGCCATGCTGCATCGAACGCTGCTTGCCTTCACCGTCTTTTGCCTGCTTTCAACCTCCGTCCTCGGTCAAGAGAAGAAGGACGTGAGCGGTGGCTACATCGAAGTTGCGGAAGCGATCAACACAACACTGCGGAAGTATCATTACGACCCGGCCGAATTGGAGAGCGACGCTTACCGCCGCATGGAAGTAAAGCTGATAGATCTCGCGCAAGTCGCAACGACAGACGATGCGCTCCTGGAGGGGTTTGCCGACCTGTGGAGTGCCGGACCGTTTTCGCACGTTGCACTGCAGCGGGCCCGTGCGAGTGCCGAAGACACTGCCGCCTATCTGGACGACCTACGCATCGGTGGCGGTGGCGCCGTACTGACGTGGCAAGACGACTGCGCGGTGCTCACTGTCACGACAATGATGGGAGTCGACACCATCGAAGAAATCGAAGCCGCGTTCGACCTTCTTGCTCAACGCGGCGCAAGGGCCCTTATCATCGACCTTCGCGATAACCCCGGCGGAGCCTTCGCGGTCAGGCCGCTCGTAGGACACGTACTCTCCCGGCCGCTGGATGCTGGCGTGTTTCTGTCACACCGCTGGAACCAGCGCATGCAGCGGGCTCCGACCATAGCGGACGTTCGCGACGCCGCTCCCTGGGAAGGCTGGTCAATTCGAACTTTCTGGGCCGAGGCGAGAACCAGTCTCTTGCTGCGCGTCAGGTTCAGGCCGCTATCGCCGCGATACTCCGGCCCGGTCTTCGTTCTGACAAGTCAGCGCACGACGAGCGCGGCGGAACTCGCGGCCGACGCATTCAAGGCCTCCGGACGAGGCACACTGGTCGGTGAAACCACCGCCGGACGCATGCTGTCCCAGGCGCTGTTCGATATTCCCGGCGGCTTTTTGCTTTCGTTACCCATCGCCGACTACCACTCGTTCGAGACGGGGCGCATCGAGGGAAACGGCGTGACACCGCACATTCTTGTGCCGGAGACAGATGCGCTGGATATTGCTACCAAGCTTGCAAGGCAGCGAGATTGGCGGCCCTAACGGCATAAAGAACCGCTCAATGCTTCAAGGCAGTACCTTGCTTCAGTCGGCGGACGGGAATCCCATGATCCTTGAGTACTATTTCGACTTGACCGGCCCGGGGGCGGCCCTTGCCATCGTAGGCAAAACAGGCGCACCGATCATAGAATGCGTCGGCCTTTCAGACATCGGGGCGGGTGTCCCTATCACGCCGGATACCGAGTTCGAGCTTGCCAGTGCATCCAAGATTGTCACGGCAACAGCGGTTATGCAACTGGTGGAACAAAAGCGATTGGAATTGGGGTCGCCGGTGAGCGATTTCATCTCCGAATGGGAAGATTCCAGTAAGGCTCGTCCCGTTACGATAAAGGACCTTCTTTCACATACATCCGGGCTGACAGACTATCTCGAAGCTGGCATGTATACGCCGCCGGATCGAATGACCGCAGCATTCGTCATGGGCCACTTGCCGGAATGGTCTCTTGCGGCACTTCCCGGGAAGCAGCACCAATACTCAAACACGAATTATTTCGTGCTAGCAAGAGTTGTCGAAGCTCTGAGCCGTTCCACCTTCTCTGAATTTGTCGAGGAGAACCTGTTCAGGCGTTTCGATCTCCTTTCGACCAGCGTGCATCCTGGAGAAACGCCTGCATCCAGTGTGGCAACGGGTTATCGAAATCTTGGCTACGGTCTGCCGTTTGTAGTGCCAAATGACACAATGGAAATCGACACGAATGGAGATGGTGGGGTGCGCAGTACGCTGAACGATCTCATCCGATGGCAGTCGCTGTTTTGGGGCTGCCAGATAGTCACTGAACAGTCGTTGGTGCAGATGCGGACGGCCGGTACACTGGATTCAGGCAAGACCTTTGAATATGGGATCGGCTTACAGGTCGAGAGCCGGGGATCCGGGGATATCTGGTGCGGTCACGGAGGAAGCTGGACGAACACAACGACACTCATCGGCCGCTACCTCAATGTCGGTATCGACGTCATCGTTCTGTCGAACGAGTTCATGGCGCCTGTTGAGCGCATATCTCAATGCGCGGCTTCTCTGGCGCGCGATCGTTAGCCAAGCCCTTCTCCGCCGGCGGCGGCTGCAAGCAGCGCCCAAGCCTGAAATCGGGCCCTCAAATTTGGACCTTGGTGCATGGCTCCGCCTGCCGATTTACGATTGCGCGATCCTCCCATCCACGGAGAACGCAGTGCCACAGAAATACCCGC
>CAYOPA010000659.1:0-2438 GCA_964405625.1 uncultured Bryobacterales bacterium | reverse complement strand
GTTGACCAGGGAGACGGCGGCTCGGCGCTGAAACAGGTGCAGCGCCTTGATGCGAAACTCCCCGCCGTAGGTCGCCGGGAACCAAACCCCGTCGCCCGCCTCGACATAGGACACCTTGAATCCGAGCTGGCGGATGTTGACACCAAAGACCGTGCGGACCCACAGCGGGACTTTCCAGGCCATCTCCGACGTTACCAGCACCGGCTGGAACGCTGTTTGGTCCACCAGGACCTCGCCCCTCCATGGGTAATGGTGTCCGCTGCCTTTGGGCTCGTAGCGGATGCGCCAGACTTGCCGCTCGCGGTACGACTCAGCGCCGGCGAGCTCAAAGCGATAATGTCGCTGCCGCTCGCTGGTGAGCGGGAACAACTTGGGGTTGATGCCATCACGAGTGTGGCGCGTGTCGGCGAGCTCTTTAAAGAGCCCTACGGTTATATTCGCGTCTATCCCTTCGATTTCATCCGCCCCGAGCTTGCCCAAACCGGCAAAGTGGAGGCTCTCGCCATCCTTGCGGTGCGTGACCTCGACTTCGACCAGCTCCTTTTCGAGCCCGTCGGGCGTCGGAGCCACCCGGTAGTAGCGGGTCTCTTCGCGTTTCAGCTTATTCGAGCCTCTCGTCAGACGGACCCGGGCGCGTTGCTGGAAGACGAAGCTCCTGCGCTGTTCGATGGCGCGGTCTTGATTCTCCGCGACCCGCCGCATGATGTCGTCGGCGGTCAGCGTTTGGGCGCCGACGGCGATGGGTAACAAGAGCAGTGAGAGGAGTCGCACGGCGCTGCGTTAGGGTACGACCTGTCAATCCGGGAAGTTCCCCGCCGCGGGAAAAAGTTAGCGTTCGTAGCGGGTGGCCTGCTTGTCGCGGTGCGCCTCCAGCGCCAGCTCGATCAGGCGGTCCAGCAGCCGAGGATACGGCATCCCGCCCGCGTCCCACAGTTTGGGGTACATGCTGATCGAGGTAAAGCCCGGCATCGTGTTTACCTCGTTGAGCAGAAAGCGGCCGGTTGACGCCTCCAGGAACGAATCAACACGGGCCAGCCCCCGGCATTCGACAGCCTGAAAGGCGGCGACGGACAGGCGCCGGACTTCTTCCGACTGCTCGGGCGTCAGCTCAGCGGGAATCGCCAGCTTGGCTGAATCGTTCATGTACTTGGCGTCGTAGTCGTAGAAACCTTCGGTGGGGATGATCTCGCCGGGCGGCGAGGCTTCCGGTTGGTCGTTGCCCAGCACGGAGACCTCGATTTCGCGGCCGGTGACGGCGCGCTCGACGATCAGCTTGCGGTCGTATCGGGCGGCTTCCTCGAGTGCGGCGCGCAGCTCGGCGTCGTTAGAAGCTTTGGAGATGCCGACGCTGGAGCCGAGGTTCGCGGGCTTGACGAAAACGGGATAGCCAAAGCGATCCGCCGCCTCGCGCCATCGCGCGGCAATCTCGTGGCGCTTGATCGCGATGTGCTCGACGGTCGGCAACCCGGCCTCGCGAAACAGGCGCTTCATCACGTCCTTGTCCATGCCGCAGGCCGAGCCAAGTACCCCCGAGCCGACGTAGGCGACATCGGCCAGCTCCAGCAGTCCCTGGAGTGTGCCGTCTTCGCCAAAGGTGCCGTGCAGGACGGGGAAAACCACGTCCACGCCGCTGGTGCGCTCAGGCTCGCGGGAGACGGCGACGGCGGTTTCGGTCGCCAGCCCGGTCCGCGAGGCGGCGGGCAACAGGGCCTGGGATTCAGCGGGAGACAGCCAGCGGCCGGACTTGGCGATGGCGACGGGGGTGACCTCGTATTTCGAGCGATCGAGGGCGGAGATCACCGAGGCCGCCGAACGAACGGAGACCTCGTGCTCGCCGGAACGCCCGCCGAAAAGGACGGTGATGCGCAGTTTGTTCACGGAAATTTCAAGCTACCACGCAGGAAGATCGCGGCGTCACGAGAGGGCCTGTAAGGGCGAGCGGAAGCTCGCCCAAATCCGCACGATGCTCGAATCTCAACTGGTTTTGGGCGGCCTTCCGGCCGCCCCTACGGTTTCATCCGGTAAATCATCCGCGGAAACGCGATCGTCTCGCGCACATGCTCAATTCCGCAGATCCACGCCACGCAACGCTCAATCCCCATGCCAAAGCCGCCGTGCGGCACGGAGCCATACTTGCGCAGGTCCAGGTACCAGTCGAACGCCTCCCTGGGCAGCTTGTGCTCGTTGAGCTTTTCCAGCAGCAGGTCGTAGTCGTGGATGCGTTGGCCGCCGCCGATCAGCTCGCCGTAGCCTTCCGGCGCGATCATGTCCACTCCCAAAGCGACCTCGAGCCGCAGGGGGTCCGGCTGCATGTAAAAGGCCTTGATGGCGGTTGGGAAGCGATGCACCAGGATCGGCCGGTCGTAGTCCTCGCCCAGCAAAGTCTCGTCAGCGTTGCCGAAATCGCCGCCCCACTCGATCTCGCTACCCTTGCCTTG
>CAYOPA010000658.1:0-2444 GCA_964405625.1 uncultured Bryobacterales bacterium | reverse complement strand
CGGCCTACATTCCAACCAACGTCATCTCGATCACGGACGGTCAGATTTACCTCGAAGCCGACCTGTTCAACGCCAACGTCCGGCCGGCGGTGAACGTCGGTCTGTCGGTCAGCCGCGTCGGCGGCGCCGCTCAGGTCAGCGCCATGAAGAAGGTCGCCGGCACTTTGCGCCTGGAGCTGGCGCAGTACCGCAATTTGGCGGCGTTCGCGCAGTTTGGCTCCGAACTCGACAAGGCTTCGCAGCGCCAGCTTCACCGCGGCGAGCGGCTCGTGGAGCTGCTCAAACAGAAGCAGTATGCGCCGCTGCCCATCGAGAAGCAAGTGCTGATCATCTTCGCCGGCACCAACGGTTTTGTGGATGACCTGCCCGTGGACCGCATCCGGCAGTTCGAGGAGGAGCTCTATGAGTACCTCGACCGTCAAGACAAGAGCGTGCTTCACGACATCGCCAAGGACAAAAAGCTCACCGACGAGCTCACCGAGGCGATGAAGACGGCCTTGAATCAGTTCAAGGCGCGCTTCCTGGAACGCCACAACATTACCCCGGTGAAGATCTAGGCCGCGAGCCGATAAACCCGCCCGATGCCGTCCCTTATCGATCTACGCCGCCGGATCCGCTCGGTCAAGAACACCCAGCAGATCACCAAGGCCATGAAGATGGTCTCCGCGGCCAAGCTGCGCCGCGCGCAACAGCAGGTTGTGGCGTCGCGGCCGTACGCCCGGCTGCTCAACGAGATCATCTCCAGCGTGCTCAGCGAGTACTCCGGCGGCGAGGACGGCGGCCATCCGCTGCTGGCCCGCCGCGAAGAGACGAAGACGCTGCTGTTGTTGCTCTCCGGCGACAAGGGCTTGTGCGGGGCGTTCAACTCGAACATTCTGCGTGAGGCGCGGCGGTTTATCGCTTCCAAGGGCGAGTCGGTGGTTGAGCTGGAGCTGATCGGCAAGAAAGGCAGCGACTACTACGCGCGTCGCACCATCCCGATCTCCGGCGAGTGGGTCGATGTGTTTTCGAAGGTCGAGCTGATGACGGCGCAGCAGATCGCTAAGCGGGCGATGGAGCGTTACGCCGCCGGCGAGGTCGACTCCGTTTACATCCTGTACAGCGAGTTCAAGAGCGCGGTCTCGCAAGTTCCGACGCTGCGCAAGGCGTTGCCGGTGGAAGCCGCCGCGGGCGCCGAGGGCGGAGAAGTGACCGTGCAAACCGATTACATCTACGCCCAGCCGCCGGAAGAGCTTTTCAAGACGCTGCTGCCGCGCTACGTCGAGGTGATGGTTTACCAGGCCATGCTCGAGTCGGCGGCGTCGGAGCATTCCGCGCGCATGGCCTCAATGGAGGCGGCGACGCGCAACGCCGGCGAAATGATCGAGAAGCTGACCCTGCACCTGAACCGCGTGCGGCAGGCCAGCATCACGACCGAGATCATCGAGATCGTCAGCGGGGCAGCGGCGCTAGAGTAGTGGCGGCCGAGCCGTCTTTTCCAGTTGGGAGCACTGTTATGTCGAATATCGGCAAAGTTATCCAGGTCGCCGGTCCGGCGGTCGACATCCAGTTCGACGGCCATCTGCCCGAGATCTACAACGCCATTCGCGTGACCAGCGAGGGCTTTGATTCGCCCTTTGCGGTCAACCTCACCTGTGAGGTGCAGCAGCATTTGGGCGAAGGCCGCGTGCGCACGGTTTCGATGCAGGCGACCGATGGGCTGGTCCGCGGCATGAAGGCGGAAGACCTTGGCGAGCCGATCTCGGTTCCGGTCGGTCCGCAGGTCCTTGGCCGCGTGCTCAACGTGCTCGGCGAGCCGGTGGACGAGCGCGGCCCGGTCAATACCTCGCAGCGCTTCCCGATCCACCGCCCCGCCCCGGAGCTGGTCGATCAGTCCACCAACCAGGAGATGCTGGAAACCGGCATCAAGGTGATCGACCTGATCCAGCCGTTCCTCAAGGGCGGCAAGATCGGCCTGTTCGGCGGCGCGGGCGTCGGCAAAACCGTCATCATCATGGAGCTGATCAACAATATCGCTCTGAAGCATGGCGGCGTGTCGGTGTTCGCGGGAGTGGGCGAGCGCACTCGCGAAGGCAACGATCTGTGGATGGAGATGCAGGAGTCGGGCGTCGTGGACCCCGATGACTACACCAAGTCCAAGGTGGCGCTGGTCTATGGGCAGATGACCGAGCCTCCCGGAGCGCGCCTGCGCGTCGGCCTGACCGGGCTGACCGTGGCGGAGTACTTCCGCGACGTCGAAAACCAGGACACGCTGCTGTTCGTGGACAACATTTTCCGCTTCACCCAAGCCGGCGCGGAAGTGTCGGCGCTACTGGGCCGCATGCCCTCGGCGGTGGGCTACCAGCCGAACCTGGCGTCGGAGATGGGAGCCCTGGAAGAGCGCATCACCTCCACCAAGAACGGCTCGATCACCTCGGTGCAGGCCGTTTACGTGCCCGCCGACG
>CAYOPA010000657.1:914-2446 GCA_964405625.1 uncultured Bryobacterales bacterium | reverse complement strand
AAATTCCCTATTCTCACCGAGTCTGCCCTGCACGTCGGCACGCTGGGCCAGCGGCCCGTCGGCTTTCGTGGGCGCGACGACGACATCCGAAGAATCCGGGAAGCCCTTGGCGCCGGCCGGCTGGTGACCGTGAAGGGTGCGCCGGGGGTTGGCAAGACGGAAGTCTGCCGGGAGACGGCGCGGCGGATGGTCGCGGACGGCGAGCTCGTGGGAGGGGCTGCGTCGGTGTCGATGCGAGAGCTGGCGACGGCCGCCGAAGCGCCGGGACAGATTGCGGCTTTGCTGGGCTTGGACCCGCAGAAGGCCAAGACGGCCGCCTTGCTGGGGCGGGCGCTGCCCGATGGATCGCTGTTGCTGCTCGATGAGCTGGAGCCGTTGCTGCACAAGGACGCCCGCGCAACCACACGGATGTTGGAGGAGCTCGCCGACGCGGGACGGGCCAAGCTGCTGGTCTCCAGCCAGGAAGTTTCGGGGGCCAAGGGCGAGCAGGTCGTGGACCTGGCGGAGCTCGCCAAGCCGGACGCCGAGGCGCTGCTGCACGAAAAGGTGGCGGCGAGGCATGGGGCGGCTCGGGACGACAGCGCCGCTTGGGAGGCCATCTGGGGCTTGCTCGGCGGCAACCCGAGGGCGCTGGCGGTGGCCGGGAGCAACGCGCCGTCGCCCGACCTGGGCAGGCTGCGTGATCTGTTGCAGGCCCAGTGGAGCAAGACGCTCGGCCCCAGAAAGGGCGAGAGCGTGATCCTGGCGGCGGAGATGGCATGGGAACGGCTGCAAGTAAGCGAGCCCGTGGCGGCCGCGCTATGGCCGAAGTTGGCCCTGTTTCCGGCCGGAGTTTGGGAGGAAGGGATTGAGCCGGTCCTTCGCGAGGGGGCGCTTGCGACGGTCAACGAGCTGTGGGACCGCTCGCTGGTGGAGCGGCTGCCTCCGTTGGGCTTTGCTGAGGTCGATACCCAACCGAGGTATGGGCTGGCGAGTGTATTGCGGCCGTTTGCGCGGGAGAAGGGTGATGCGGGGGACATGGCCGAGGTGGCGCCGCGTGCGTTGCCGTACTTGGCGGGACTAGTGAGACGCTACGACAGCGAATTCATCACAAAAGGAAGGATCGAAGCCGGTGTCGCGGCGACGACGGCCGAGATGCCGAACCTGGAGCCGTTCTTCGAGTGGGGGTATGATCACGAAGTCGGCGCCGCCCAAGATAACAACGGCGATCTCTTTTGTTTATCGGCACGTGGAACAGCGAACCTCAACAATTACTTCCAGTTTGCCAGCCGCGCCTACTGGACAGCGGACCGTCTGCAACGAGCGCTGAACGCGGCGAGCCGCCTGCAAGACCGCTTGGGACAGGCCAACACCCTCCAGGCCCTCGGCGACCTCCACCGCTTTCACGACGAGAACGCCGAGGCGCGGCAGGCCTATGACCGCGCCCTCGCCCTGTTTGACCAAATCGGCGACCGCTTGGGACAGGCCAACACCCTCAAGGCCCTCGGCGACCTCCACCGCTTTCACGACGAGAACGCCGAGGCGCGGCAGGC
>CAYOPA010000657.1:0-814 GCA_964405625.1 uncultured Bryobacterales bacterium | reverse complement strand
ACCAAATCGGCGACCGCTTGGGACAGGCCAACACCCTCAAGGCCCTCGGCGACCTGCTGATCGGTCTAGGGGAGGTCAAAGAGGCGTTTGAGCGCTGGGCGGCGGCTGGCGGGCTGTGTGAGGCGATCGGCGATCGGTTGGGGCAGGCGAATGTGATGCTTTCGATTGGACGCGTGTTGATCGCGGCTGAGGAGGCCCGGGAGCAGGGGCGCGCGATGCTGGAGGGGGCGCTGGGGATTTACCGGGCGATTGGGGACCGGGCCGGTGAGGCGAATGTGGGGATTCAATTGGCCGGGGACGCTGAGCGCCATGGGGATTTGCGGGCCGCGATTGAGTATATGGAGCCGGTGGCGGCGTTTGGGGAGGCGATCGGGCATCCGCTGGAGAAGGTGCATCGGGAGCGGATTGAGCGCTGGCGGCGGGAGATTGGGGAGGGGTGACGGCGCGTTACCGAGCGCTGGACGTGAGTCCAGGGTTGGCCTTGGGTTGGCCTCAGGTTGGCCCCGTGTTGGCCCCAGACTGAGGTCTGGGGTTCGGTTTTTGTGGGCTCCAGCCGCTGGCGCCTGACGGACAGAAGTGTCCATCGCTGCTGAAAGCACTGACGTGACCCCTGGGACTCTGGCGCCCGTGGCGTGGGCCTCGACCTGGGGGTCGAGGCGGCAGGCGTGGGCGCCTGCGCCACGCGTCCGTCGCTACTGAAAGTTAGTCGCCGAAGGCGGCGTCGAAGGCGCGGCCTGATGGCTTGAAGTCGACGCTCTTTGTAAACTCACACGCCTCCCGGGCGCCGTGCTCGCGGTCCATGCCGCTGTCTTCC
>CAYOPA010000656.1:0-2466 GCA_964405625.1 uncultured Bryobacterales bacterium | reverse complement strand
TATGCATGGGTGACGGACAGACTCCCTGATGTGTCTTGGGGGTGCCCTCTGTGCCAATGAAAGTGAGACAGCTCGTTTGGGGAGATTAGTGAGGAAATCCGAGCGAGGGCGAGACTGGTGAAATGGATGACGAACGTGATGTTGTCGGAGGTGGGGAGGCCCGAGACAGAAGTGGCAGAGAAAGCGAAACGACGGAAATTCACGGCTGAGTACAAGAGCCGGATTGTTCGGGAAGCGGCGCGCTGTGACAAGAGCGGCGGGATTGGCGCGCTGTTGAGACGCGAAGGCCTGTACTCGTCGCTGCTGAGCAAGTGGCGGCACGAGGCAGCCCAAGGAGGCCTGGCGGGGCTCGAGGGGAAGAAGCGGGGGCCAGCACCAAAAGTGGTTGATGAACGCGACGGGCGAATCGCGCAACTCGAGAAGGAATTATCGAAGATCGAACGCCGCGCCCAGCGCGCCGAAGCGCTAGTTGAAGTCCAAAAAAAAGTCTCGGATCTTCTGGGAATCATTCTACCCGAGAACGACGGGACAAAGTGATGCAGACGCTGTTGGAAGTCGCGCCACGACTCGGGGTCACCGCTACCTGTTCGGCGTTCGGAGTCCCTCGGGCGACCTACTACCGCCACCGGCGCCCGTTGGTAGGTCCGCGCCCATGTCGTCCGGCGCCACCGAGACGGCTTCCCGATCAGGAGCGGCAACAGGTACTGAGCGTTTTGAACGAGCCGGAGTTCGCCGATTTTGCACCGGCCGAGGTGTACTCGACGCTGCTCGAACAGGGCCGTTACCTCTGCTCGGTGCGAACGATGCATCGGATTCTCGACGAGAACGCCCAGAGCCGCGAACGCCGCAACCAGCTGCGCCATCCGATCTACGAGCGACCAGAGCTTCTCGCCGAGGCGCCGAATCAGCTCTGGAGCTGGGATATCACGAAGCTGCGTGGGCCGGCGAAATGGACCTACTACTACCTTTACGTGATTCTCGATGTTTTCAGCCGCTACGTGGTGGGCTGGATGGTGGCGCATCGGGAGTCGGCGACACTGGCTGAGAAGCTGATTGCGGAGAGCTGCTCACGCCAAGGAATCGAGCCCGGGATGCTCACGCTTCACGCCGACCGCGGCTCATCGATGGCATCGAAGACGGTGGCATTCCTACTGGCCGACCTCGGCGTCACCAAGACGCACTCACGGCCGCACGTGTCCAACGACAACCCGTACAGCGAGGCGCAGTTCAAGACGATGAAATACCGCCCCGATTTTCCCGATCGGTTCGGTGGCGCGGAGGATTCACGAAGATTCTGCGCTCCGTTCTTCGACTGGTACAACAACGACCACCATCACTCAGGGCTGTGTGGTTTCACGCCTGCGGACGTCCATTTCGGTCGGATCGACGAGAAGGCTTCTCAGCGACAAGCCGTGCTCGACGACGCCTATGCGGCCAGACCCGAACGATTCCCAAACGGCCCTCCGATCGTTCATCGTCCTGAGCGACAAGTCTGGATCAACAAGCCAAATCAAGCGCCTGGCGGGACGCTTGCGTGTGAGCCGCTTGCGTCGAGCTCGCATTGCACAGCGGCGTGACAGGCGCGCTTTTCGATACGACCATTGCTCTCTAAACTATGCGACCGACTGCCTCAGAATCGTTGACACGCTCCGATCCTTCGCTATTCTCGCAGGGTACCGCTCTCGCCGACCCGGCTTCAAGTCGGCGATCGCATCGCCGGGAATCAATAATGAGACACTACCACGCCGATTGACATTTCGGCTTGCAACGGGGCAAGAACGACTCCGTATCGGGGGGTAGCCATGCAAAGACTTGGTTTAATCTCTTTGATCCTTGCCGGCATCTTGGTGTGCGCGGCGCCGAACGCGAAGGCCCAGTGTATCGGGGACTGCGATGGGGACTGTGCTGCCTCCATCTCGGAGCTTATGCGGGGCGTGTGTATATCATTGTCGCTGGACTGCCCCTTCCCCTGTACGCATGCTTTCGACGCCAATGGAAACGGTGTCGTGGCCATAAACGAGCTGATTGTGGCTGTCCACCATGCACTCAATGGCTGTCCGGACGATTGCGTCCCCGTGCCAACCTGCGCTCCGCCCACACCCACGCCCGTCTTCAGCCCCACACCATTGGAGTTTCCAGTGCCCGGGTGTTGCGAGTTCAGGGACGGCAGTTGCGAAGATCAAGAAGGTGTGGAGATCTTGCTCTGCTTGCCGTCCGGACTTGGCGGGCAATTTTTCGAATTCCATTC
Source organism: uncultured Bryobacterales bacterium (assembly GCA_964405625.1). GTDB lineage: Bacteria > Acidobacteriota > Terriglobia > Bryobacterales > UBA6623 > RI-231. The sequence goes on along the minus strand of CAYOPA010000656.1, from coordinate 218 downwards.
CTGCGACCAGAACACCGGGCGATGCGTGCCACCGACACCGAGGCCTCTTTGCATACCGCCAAGGTAATCAGCTGCCCAAACTCGCTGGAAATGGCCAGCGAACAGTCGCGTGAAGACCGACCGGGCTGAGCCCCGGCCGCTTAACGCCAATGACGTCAACTCGGCGACGCCCTCACGATCGGGCGGGTGAGACCGGTAGTGCGAGACCGGGAGTGTCT
>CAYOPA010000655.1:0-2474 GCA_964405625.1 uncultured Bryobacterales bacterium | reverse complement strand
GCGATCGAAACCAGACCGAAATCGCGATCCGAAGACTGAGGCGTTGCGTGAGCAAGGCGCGCTCCATCCGAATCCAGAGGGTGTGGAGGACGAGGCCTTTCGGCGAGACGAGTTCTTCGATGCCCGGGACCGCATCCAGGTGCGCTATGAGATGCTGCGGCGTCACCGTGTGGATAAGGGCGCGGTCACCGATGTGGCGGCAGCGTTCGGAGTGAGCCGGCAGGCCTTTTACACGACCGAGGCAGCCTTTGAAGAGCGGGGCGTGGCCGGTTTGCTTCCCAGGCGACGCGGTCCGAAGCGCGCGCATAAGTGCACGGACGAGATCCTGGACTTTGTCGAGCAATGGCGGCAGGCGTCACCCGAGGCGGGTGGAGAGGATGTGGCTCGGGTCGTCCAGGAGCGGTTCGGAGTGTCCATGCATCCGCGATCCATCGACCGCGCACTCGCCCGACGCCGGAAAAAAAAACGGTGACAGCACGCCGGAGGCATTGATGTTCGAACGTTTGAGCACGATCGATTGGGAGCAGGCATACGAGAACCTGCGCCGCGAAGCGCTCGCTTCCGGTCCGCGGGGTCACGGCCTGGGGCTGTTCTTATCGCGAGGGATGATGGCATGGCTGAGGGCCCTGACGGTGTTAGAACCTCGACCTGTCCCGGCGATAGCGTTGCAGCACGAGATGGCAGAACAGCCGCCATCGGTGAACGCGGACTGGACCCTGTTGTTGGCCGGCATGGTGCTGTCTTGTCTGGATCGGGAGAGAGCATGAACGCATCCAGCAAAGTGACCGCGGAACACCGGGCGCGGCAGGCCTACTTGTACGTCCGTCAGTCGTCGCTCCGTCAGGTCCACGAGAATCGTGAAAGCACGGCGCGCCAATACGATCTGAAGCGGCGGGCTCAGGCATTGGGATGGACAAGCGATCTGATCGTCGTCATCGATGAGGATCTGGGACAGTCTGGTGCGAGCGCGGCCGGACGCAATGGCTTTCAACGCCTGGTGGCCGAAGTGGGATTGGGACGCGTGGGCCTGGTCATGGGCCTGGAGGTGTCGCGTCTCGCCCGCAGCTCCACCGACTGGCATCGGTTACTGGAGATCTGCGCCTTGGCCGAGACGCTGATCCTCGACGAAGACGGCGTCTACGATCCCAGTCACTTCAACGACCGCCTGTTGCTCGGACTGAAAGGCACGATGAGCGAAGCCGAGCCGCACGTCCTGCGAGCCCGGCTGATCGGGGGACAACTCAACAAAGCGCGGCGAGGCGAGCTCTGGATGCGGCCGCCGCTCGGTTTCGCTTATGACCCCCAAGGGCGGATGATCCTGGATCCGGACCAACAGATCCGGGGCGCCGTACGTGCGTTGTTCGAGACCTTTCGACGCACGGGATCGGCAATGCGGGTCGTGCGCCACTTCTCGACGGAAGGCATTCGTTGGCCGCGGCGCATCACCACGGGCCCACGGGCTGGTGAGATCGTCTGGGGCCCGCTGGATCACAGCCGCGTTCTCGGCATCTTGCACGATCCACGTTATACCGGCGCCTTCGTCTACGGCCGGACCCGGCAGCGCAAGACCGTCATCGGCGGTCAAGTGCGCTACCGGCGTCTCAAACAGGAGGAGTGGACCGTCTTCTTGCCCAACGTTCATGAGGGCTACATCTCGTGGGAAGAGCTCGAGTCCAATCAGGCCAAGCTAATCGGGAACGCCCATGGTTATGGAGCGGATCGCCGCAAGAGCCCGGCTCGCGACGGCGCCGCCCTGCTGCAGGGTCTCGTCCTCTGCGGTGTGTGCGGCCTGCGGATGACGGTCCGGTATCACACCACACATGGTCGCCCGATTCCAGATTATGTCTGCCAGCGGCGCGGCATTCAGACGGCGCAGCCACTGTGTCAGAGGCTTCCTGGCGATCGAATCGACGGCGCAGTGGCCGCCGTCGTTCTCAAAGCCGTCAACCCCGCGTCACTGGATGTTGCACTGGAAGTCTTCGAGGAACTGCGCAGACGGCAGGCCGAAGTGGATCGCTTGAGGCGTGCTCAGGTCGATCGCGCCCGTGAGGAAGCCGAGTTGGCGCAGCGCCAATACATGCTGGCTCGACCGGAAAACCGGCTCGTCGCCAACAGTCTCGAACGGCAGTGGAACGAAAAGCTCTCCAGTTTACGCCAGGTCGAAGACGAGTATGCTCGCTGGAGCGACAACCGACAAAGTCCAGTGACCGAGCAGGACCAGGAACGTATCCGTAAACTGGCTTCCGATCTGCCGCGTGTGTGGAACGATCCGCGAGCTCCCGTTCGCGACCGGAAGCGGATGCTTCGTCTTCTGATTGAGGACGTGACACTGGTTCGCAGCGAGACGATTCAGATTCATATCCGGTGGAAAGGTGGCGCAACAACGTCGATCCAGCAGCCCTTGCCGGTTCTCCTTCCCGACCAAGTACGAACGCCCGTGGCGATTATCGAACAAGTGCGCGCACTGGCTACCG
>CAYOPA010000654.1:0-2475 GCA_964405625.1 uncultured Bryobacterales bacterium | reverse complement strand
GGTCGAGGCCCGGCGGGGCCGTTGCGTGGGATCGCAGGAACGTCGTCGAAAAGCGACGACGCGGCTCGGCTGGAGCCGCGCGCCACATTCCCTCGGAATGTCGGCTGGAAAGCCGGCCCTGCGGGCTTCCCCAAAGGCAGCGCCAGCCAGAATGCACAAACTCCAGACCCCGGACTGAAGTCCGGGGCTGCAATCACCCCCCGGCCCTCAATCCGCCCAAGAATACAAACCGTTAAACACCATCTTGAAGGTGGCGTTGGACTGCCCGCGATACTGCGGCCGTATCCCAAACAACACCACTCGTCCGCGGCCCACCGGCACGTCCATCACCGCTGAGCGGGCCGCGATGATCTTCTCGCCCAGCAGCCACCCCGAGGCGAGCACGTTCAGGCCCGGATAGCGCAGCACGCTCTTCGGCGCCGGCCCGTTGCGGTCGAACGCCGGCCGGAACGCCGGCCCGGACTCGAACCAGACCGCCTGTTTCGGCTGCATTCCGAAGTTTAAGGGGTGCCCCAGGTCAACCTCGGCCTCCAGCAGCGCCCCTGGGCTGTAAAAGCGGTCCCGGCTCACGTTTCCCAGCGTGTTCTCCACTGGCAGCGCCAACCGGTCGATGGCGTACGTCGTGGCCTCGTTGAACGCCAACAGCACGCCGCCCTGCTCGGCGAACTGCCGCAGCGCCGCCGCCCCGGCCGAGTCCAGCCCTCCGCTGTATTCTGGCGGCACGCGCGCGCCGTTGTAGAAGGCGCCGTTGAGGTAGCCCCCGTGCAGTGTGCGCGGCGAGGCGTCCGGCAAAATGATCGCGTCGAAATCCGCCCGTAAACCGCCCCGGTGCGCGCGAGCGTTGCCCAGCGGGCTATGCTGGAAGCCGTAGTCGTCCAGCACCCACCGCGTCCAACCCTCGTCCATGATCGGCACAAAGCCGCTATAGACGCCCACGCGCGGGGCCCGCAGCGTGCGCAGACGGGCCGGCGGCGAGGCCGCATCCTCAAAGCGCAGACCCAGCTCTTCAGCCAACGCCGTCAGCTCAGCCCGCCGTTCCGGGCCGCCATCCACATAGAAGTCGCCCGTCGCCTCGTCCCGACGGACCGTGCGGTTGGCGGCCAACAGCCGGTTCACGGCCTTCCAGCTGTGGCTCCAGGCCGCCGTCAACCTCAGCGTGGCTGTTGTGCCGACGACGCCTTGCACCGGCTGCAACCTCGCCGCCGGAGTCAGCCCGGCGTCAAACGGCCCGTTAATCTGGATCGCATCCACGCCCATCAGCAGCGGCAGCGAGTGCGCCGTCACGTCATACGGCCGCTTCGGAGGCCCGCCGGGAAACTCGCGTTGGTCGGGATACTCCTGCCGCTCCAACAGCGTCTTGGCAAACCGCCCGTAGGGTTGCGCCATCGAGATCACGTAGTCGCCCTCGCTGAAGGCGCGGCCGTCGGCGCGAAAGGCTCGGCTGGCGCGCTGGATCTCGACCATTCCGGTCTCCAGCGTCTGCAGCAGCCGCGTCAGCGCGTTGGGGTCGTGCTGTTGCGCCGGCAGGATGAACGCCGTCGGCTTGTCGAGCATCAGTCCGCGCTGGGCGATGCGGTAGTAGTTCCGCAGCAGATCCGGCCGCTTGAGCGCCGCGTTGTATAGGCACGACTCGAAGGCGATGAGTTGGTCGTCCACAATGTCGCGCAACGTCCAGCGCCCGCCCGGCCACGGCTCCAGGAAGTTCCAACTCCGCTGCTGCGCGTTGTAGCCGCGCCCCTGCTGCTGCAGCGCATTGAACGGGATCGTCACCGGCGTGGCCACCCGTACGCTCGCCGACTCGGTCAGCAAGCGCAGGCCGCCGTGGTAGCTCTGATAGTGGCGCGCCGGCGAAAAGTAGTCGTAGATCCCGTTCATCACGACGCCTTTGCGCCCGGCGGCCGTCAGATCCACGGCCATCGCCGTCCCCATCGCGTTGACCTGCTGCACAATCAGCGGGTCGATGTTCGGGTCCGTCGGGTCATCCCACGGCGGCACGAAGATCCGCGCTCCCGTCGAGCTCATCTGGTGCACGTCGTAGACCACCTGTGGCCGCCACACGTTGTGCACTTTCTCCACCGTCAGTCGGGTCTCCTGCTGCGTGAACATGTACCAGTCGCGGTTGTTATCGTGGCCGACGTACTTGTGATAGAGCTCCGTCATCGGCGCTCCTTCGTACGGCGTGCCCACAAACCGGCGGTACCACTTGGCCACCTTGTCCACCCCGTCGGGATTGAGCGAAGGGATCAGGACAAAAATCGTCTCGTCGAGAATCTTGCGGTTGCGCGGGGTGTCTTTTGTCAGCAGATTGTGGACAAACTCCATCGCCGTCATCGTCGACGCCGGCTCCGAGGAGTGGATGGAGCAAGTCAGCAAGACGACGGTCTTGCCCTGCTCAATCAGCATCTCGGCGTCAGTCGGAGTGGTGCTGCGCGGGTCGAACAGCCTGGCTTGGAGCTCTTTGTAGAAGCCCAGCCG
>CAYOPA010000653.1:0-2476 GCA_964405625.1 uncultured Bryobacterales bacterium | reverse complement strand
GGCCTTCACCGGCGTTTTCTTTATCAACTGGTGCGACTTGGCGTACCAGTGCGGCAAACGCAGGCCTACGATCGAGCTGTTATGTTAGCGCTTATGGGGGGCTTCCCCTGGTAGGCTAGTTCCGCGGCAATTCCTTCACCCCGCGCGGAAGCTCGAAGACATCGACGCCCAGCTTCACATTCGTCTCGAGTTTTCCGGCGAATTGCTCATAGACCTTTTCCTCGTCCCTCTCGCGGCGAATGTTCCAGGGCAGCGTCACGCCATTGCCCGACGGCTTGTATTTGGACCAAATCGTCTTCTCAACGAAGGGAATGCGGGTTTTCGGGTCGCGGCGGGTGTACAGGCCCGTGTGGGGCAACCCGTCGGACTGGCGCATGAACACTTTGATCGTCTCGCCATCGTAGTCGGTGATCTCCAGCACGTCGGTCGGCGTGTTGTCGACGATCTCCATGCCGGGCGAGTAGTAGTACAGGCCCTTCTCATCGCGGCGATAGCGCAGGAAGTAGAAGAAGTCGCGTTGGACTCCCAGGCGGTAGCGCTCGAGCATGTCTTCGGGCAGCGGCCGGGCGCCTTGGAAGGTCACCTCCCAGGCCTTGCCGTTGCGAAAAAGCGTGTAGTAGTCGCCTTTCTCCGTGTAGACCTCGCGGCGGCTGACCGGCAACCATCCCTCGGGTGCGTCCTCCCGCATGGGCTCGAACCGGTCGTAGACGGTGATACGAGCCAACCCTCCGACCCGGTTGTTGTAGAACGAGTAGGCTCGGCCGGAGGCGACCTGCGTGGTTAGCTGGAGGAACGCCTCGCCGCCGACGGCCTGGAAGGCTCGCTCGACCAGCGCCCGGCCCTCCTCCTGCTTGCTCTGGCTGCTAAGCGGAACCGTCAGGAACAGCGGAGCGGCGACGGCCAGCGCGCGGCGGCGGGTGATTTTTCGAGTCTCTTCGTGCATGGTTTCCACAGCGTGAGACGAGCCTGATGCAGCGATTGTTGCACGGTTTTTCACACTCGGCGACATCAACCCCGCCGCGGGTGATAGTAGCATCAAGGGTGACGCGGTTGTAACGAACACCGTCCCCCTGAGGACCGGAACGGCCGCGTCTTGCGCTTGAGAGCTTGCGCCCTACAAGACAACAACCTATGAAAAACACCATCTTGACCTTCCTGATCGGCGGGCTTCTTTGTACCGCCGCGCCTCTGGCCGCACAGTCCAACGAGATCGCGCTGCAAATCGGCAGAACCATCTCCGAGGGCCGGCGCTTTGAGTTTAACGGGCTCCCCGGAAACGTCTTCAAGGAGAGCAACAGCCTCGCCGGAGGATTCATTTACAACCGGCGCCTAGCGGGCTCCAATCTGATCTCCCTGCACCTGCATCTGCCCTACTTCTACTACCGGGACCGCCTGCCCGACGAGAGCCGGTTCAATCAGACCGGCCTCAACACCAGCGTCACCTCCACGTTCATCACGCCGGGGGCGCAGGTTCGCTTCCTGGAGCCCTTCTTTATTCAGCCCTATCTGTTCGCCGGCGTCGGCTACGCCCGTGTGGGGCGCCTGACGACGTCGGTGGTGACCGGGTCGCTGCCGACCTCTCGCCTCGAGCTCGAGCGTGAGAGAACTTGGGGAACCACCATCGGCGGGGGCGTCGACGTGATGCTGGGCGGCCCGTTCGGGCTGCGCGGCGAGGTGCGCGGCCTCAACGCCGGCGGCGCCGATCAGATCATCTCCGGTTTGCAACTGGACGCCCCGAGCACCCGCTGGGCGGCCACGGGCGGCATCTTGATCCGGTTCTAGCCGGCCCGCGAGCGGCGCCGGACCGGCAGCAGCCCGGCGCCGCTCGCGACAAAGCTACTTTCGCGGTGAACGTTTGCGATCATTAGGGATTCGCGGACATCCGCCGATGGGTCTCAATCGTCTTTTCTTCCTGCTGATCGTCCCCGTGTTGGCTTTGGCCCAGCCGCTGGCGCCGCCGACCGGCTTGGTCGCCTCGGACGGCGTTTATAGCACCAAGGTCGGATTGGCTTGGGAGCACGTCCGCGACGCCAAGCTCTACCGCATCTTTCGCGGTCAGACCGACGATCCGGCGGCCGCGCGCGAAGTCGGCTCCACGGCATCCATCGTGTTCTACGACCGCGGCGCGCCGGCGGGCCAGTCCTTCCACTACTGGGTGCGCGCGGAAAACAACGAACGCGCATCGCCCCTCAGCGCTCCCGATACAGGCCTGAAAGCGGTGGGCCGGACGAGCAACTTCGGCCCGTTCAATCCGCTGGAGCCGCCGCCGCAACCAATTGGCAACCCGGTCACGGCAGCCAAGGTCTACCTGGGCAAAGTGCTGTTTTGGGATGAGCAGCTTTCTTCCACCAAAACGATCGCCTGCGGGACCTGTCACATCCCGCGCGCCGGCACAGCCGACCCGCGCATCGCCGCCGGCGGACGCGCCGTCACCCATCCCGGCGTCGACAAGCGCTTCGGCACCGACGACGACGTG
>CAYOPA010000652.1:0-2487 GCA_964405625.1 uncultured Bryobacterales bacterium | reverse complement strand
GAGCGCGATCCACTGCGTGAGCTTCAGCCCGGACGGAGCCCGGCTCGCGACGGCGTCGGCCGACCGCTCGCTGATCCTCTGGGACACGGCGACCGGCTTGGACCTGTTGTCGGTGCGCTCGTTCGGCGAGTCGCTCTACGCCGTTGCTTGGAGCCCGGCCGGTGACGCGCTGGTCGTGGGGCGCGAAAAGGGCCTCGCCGTGCTGCGGGCCGATAGATAGGGCCGGCGCTACGCTCGCTGTAGGTGCGCGCGATGGCCGACCGACTGCTCGCTCATTCGGATTCTTGGCAGCACTTCAGGTTCACCACCTCGGTGATCTTGCCGCGGACCACGAAGTCGATCATAGCCTGCCGCTCGAGCAGTCTCTGGAGCTTGGTGCACCAGCCGCACGCCGCTCGCTCCCGTGCGGCTCTCCGGATCAGAGCACCGACAACGTTGAGCGCCCAGTCCTGATGGATCCACCACAAAGGATCGGCCAAGGAGGGCTGCACCAGCGTGCCGAGCATCTCGGGAGTTGCCGAACCAGACAGGAAGTGCACGCGGGGGTCCTCGCCGCGTTGCTGGAATCCACTCGCGAGCGCATCGCTTCCGATTGCGATGGGCCGCAGAGGGACGGGATCGTCGAGCGTGAGCACGGCCCGCTGGGCGAGCGATGCGCCGAGCAGCGTGAGGGCGGCGTGGAGTTCGGGGGACGACTCCTCGAGCGAGTCGAGCTGCCGGTCGAGCACCTCCGCTCCGGGATCCCCGCATTCTCCGAGCGCCTTCATCGCAGTGTCGCCGCCGATCGATTTCATCCGTTCCATTGCTTTCGTCTCCGTGCTTGGTCCGATGCGACGGGGAGCAGAACTCTCCCCGTGGAGAGAAACGCGGATCCCCGCCTCAAACGGACATGGATTCGGAACAATTCGATCGAGCGGGTTCGGCGCCGGTTGACTCGACGGAGACGCGGAATCGGCACCCGACTCTACCTCGAACGGACTCGAGAGGGACGGCGCGGCCGCCGCCGCGGTGGTCCACGCCGTCAAGGAACAGCCCAACCGCGTCCTCTGCGGACGCGCGGGCTGCCGTCAGTGCGTGGCGGCCTGAGCCACCGCTCGAAGCCGTCCATCGTATCGGGTCGCGGTACCAACTCTGGAACCAGACGGCGTTCCCCGCCGCCGGATTGACGAGCAGCGTGGCTACTTGAAAAGGTTCTTCAGCGCCTTGAGGTCCGTGTCGACGACGAAAATCGTCTGCCAGTCGCCGGGCTGACGGAATTCCTCGGAGTCCTTCAGCGCGAGTGACTTTACCGGCTCATTGACCTCCTTCAGGAGCTCTGCAGAGTTGGTCTGGCTCCACTTTGCTTCGGCCAATCGAGCCTCGTTGGAAAGGATCGCCGACGAGGCGAACGCCAGGTCAATCTCGATCTCCTGCAGCTGCTCTACGAGCTTTCCATGGTTCGCGAGCTGCTCGATCGTCGTATCCACGCTGGCGGCGACGGCAGTCGCTATGTCCAAGTCCTTGAAGTAGGCGATGTGCTGCACTTGGATGGTCTTCGTGGTGATGCGCAGGTTCTCGTCCTCTCCGTAGTAGAAGAACCAGGGGAACCAGTTCCAGCGGAGACCAAGGTCCCAGTGGAAGCGCTCCCTCAAGTCCAGCGTGGAGTCGAAGAGCTTCCCGATGTCCTTGCCGACGAAGAGCGTGCTTTCCCTCAATCCCGCAACGATGGCGTAGCCGCTGGAGGCCGACTCTCGACGGCTCCTCAGGCCGAAGAGCGTCTGCAGCGAAACGTCCGACCGTTCCTGGGTGGACCACCTGAATACGAGGAGACCAGACTCGTTGATGAGCTTGTTCGCTATGTTCACACGCGTGGACAGGTCGTCGCGAGCCTTCGTCACCTGGGGAGCGAGCAGGTTCGCCTGGCTCTTGAGGATGGCCCGATCCGAGTCGTCATCGTCTGACTCGAGCCCGCTCTCGAGCTGGATCTGCTGCAAGCGCAAGGCGGCCAGCTTCGCCGCAGCCAGCCGCGCTTCCAGGATCGAATCCCTGATACTGCTCAGGAGTTCCTTGGCATCCGAGGGAGCCTCAATCGTCTTGCTCAGGACGTAGGAGTTTCCGGTGCTGATCCCGAACGCGGTCGAGGCTGCCCGCGACTTCTTGTAGCGGTAGATCGTTCCCGGCATCGTGTGGGGCAGCGATCCCGAGATTGAGATGATCCGGTTTTGGTTGATGTCCGTCGTCCCCTGCCGTTCGCTTTCAGACGTCAGGTCATCGAATGACGTTATCAGACCGCTGCCGGTGGAGGAGCACCCTCCTACGGTCAAGAAAGCGAGAAGCACCAACAGGGAACCGGCGAGTGTGCGGCACGCGGAGCGGGCAGCATTCATCATTTCTCTTCCTCCAAAATAAAGGGAACCTGGTCCTCAATACGCGATTCCCCCACCGCGGGCAAGGGCCAATGGCATTAACCTTCAGGAGCGCGTGCGGCGCGATTTGAGAGCGCTGCCG
>CAYOPA010000651.1:0-2506 GCA_964405625.1 uncultured Bryobacterales bacterium | reverse complement strand
CCGGCCACGGCGGCATAGGTCGCCTCGATGTTCAGGTTGGCGACGTAGTAGGGGAGGATCGCCACTTCGTTGGCGTGAAGCTCTTCCTTGTATTTGTGCCGGAGCTTGTCGGGCTGACCCCGGAAGTAGTCCAGGAGTTCGCAGATGAAGGTGCCGGTGCCGGTGGCGGGGTCCAGTATCTCGACTCCTTGGTCGATCAGGTTCTTTCCAAAGTGCTTGTGGCAGAGCCAGTCGGCCCCTTCGATCATGAAGCGCACGATCTCATTCGGGGTGTAGACCACGCCCAGCCGGTCAGCCGCCTTGGGGTTGTAGACCTTGTAGAAGCCCTCGTAGATGGCCTTCAGGAAGGTTTGCTTTTCCGAGTGGCTGGTGATCTGGGCGGCGTTGGCACGGATGGCGGCGTAGTAGGGCTGCATCGCCTTCAGCGTCTCCCACTTCACCGCGCCCGTGAAGAATGCCCCCTCCAGCTTGAACAACTCCTTGGCGATGTTGTTCTCACGGTGGAGCTGCCCGCCATCGAAGACCTGGGTGAAGATTTCCTCGGTCAGGATGTGCTGGATTAACATCTCGCGCACGTCGGCTTCGGTGAGGGTCGGGTTGATGGTCTCCTTGGCGTGGGCAAGGAAGGTGTCGGCCACGGTCTTGAAGCTGGGGTTCTTGGCATAGGCGGTGTCGATGCGGTCGCGCAGCGCCTGAAGGATGGCGGGGAGGTCGGTCTGGAATTGGACCACGGCGCGGCGGAACTCGGCGATCTCGGGGCGTTCGTAGCCGAAGAAGAGGTTCAACAGCCGCTCCAGCTCCCTGGTGTCCGTCATGCTGCAGCGCATGACCTCGACCCGGTTCTGGATGAGGACGGCGGTGTGGGAGTTCTCGAAGATGATGTTGTCCTGGGGGTAGCCCTTGCGGAACTTCTTGGCGATCTCGGTGTCCAGATCGTCGGCGGTGTCCTTGGCCTCCCAGTAGCCCAAGGGGACGCGAAGATCGTGCAGGATGGTGCCGTCGGGGCGGATGGAGGTCTTCTGGTTGCTGGCCATGCCATGCTCGGCAAGGAAGACCAGACCCTGCTGCTTGGACCACGCCTTGAGCATGTCCTTGAAGGCTTCGCGGATGACCTGTTCGGACAGAGACCCGGAGATGCGCTTGATACGGTCAAGCTCGGAAAGATATGCGTTGATGAGGATTTGCGACACTGAACCAAGTCTCCAACTGTCCCGGGAGTTTCATGGGCGAACCTCGGTGGGTCAACCTGCAGTCGCGCAAGATCGTCGTGCCAGCCTATGGTGGATTTCAGCACCTTGGGGAGAGGCTGCTACACCTCGATCCGCAGCCAGTTCGACAGGCAGCCGCCGCGTCGGAGAGAGCCTAGAGTCAGCAGCCACTCGCGCAAATCACTAGGCTTCCGGTATCTTGCCAGGCTCGATCTCCACCACTCGCGCGCCCCGAGGAGGATATTCGTAGCCGCCGCCCTGCTGCCGCGCATCGACGTGCACGCTGACCTCGGTCTGCGCCTTGCCCTCGCGGAGAAGCATCTCGATCACGCGCAACTTGGCGTTCTCGCTGCCGCCTTCGAGGATGGTCCGGGCTTCCTCCAAGGCTCGCACCCGCATGACGGCGCGCAGATGATCCACCTCGCGCACCATGCCCTCTTGCGTCTCGCGGATCAGGTGCTGGACGGCCGGCCGGCGCAGGGCCTTGTCGAACCCTCCCCGGCTCAACCCCGCTGCCTTCGCAGCCTCTGCGATGGACAGGCCCTTCCGAACGCGCGCCTGAACGGCGGCGCGGACGCGCGACGAGATGCGGGCGGGCCGGGGGCGAGAGCTGCGAAGGTTCGACATGCGTCTGAAATAAGCCGATCCGCAACCGGGCACGATGCACACCTTCAGGGCTGGAAGTTGGGCGGAAGATCAGTTGCATCCGTGCAATGGAACTCTTGCCGTTGCTCCGAAGAGCTACCGCTGTAGGTTACAGTCCGAGTGAGAGCTTCGCGTCTCAATACGAGGACTTCCCAAGCCAGTCGGACACTTACGGACGATTGATCGGTAGGCGTTACATCCTTGTATCGAACTCGACAGTTGCCAGACGGTTGCGCTCCCATGAGGTTGCAGCCTTCGCCACCATCTTCAAGGTATGTGCGCTCCATGATGCTAACGTCGTTGTGGCGTGCAATCACCCTGAAGGGCGGATCGCTGGGCAAAAAGGACTGAAAGTCGGCATTTGCGCCGGAGAACGTGAGTAACTTGCCAGACGAGAGTTGCGTGGAAACAAAGTCCAGCATCTCGATTGTCGTGCGCGGCATGTCGTCTGCTTCGACAGGCTCAACAGGAATGCAGAAGTACCGCACCGGCAGTGGGCTGGACTGAGAAACGGCGGAGGCAGGAAATGCCGAGATCGCCAAGAGGCAAAGACCGACTGATAGGCGCATCTGATCCACTCTCCCCACGCTCCCAACAGGGTAGCCGACTTGATGCGTGGAAAAAATTCTAAAAACTTGTCTGCGCGAGGGTGG
>CAYOPA010000650.1:0-2512 GCA_964405625.1 uncultured Bryobacterales bacterium | reverse complement strand
TCACCCGACCAGGCCTTGAGATTGTCCTCGAAGACCGGGCCGCCCACCTTGCCCACCGCCACGTCCCAGGCGCTGCGGTAGCCGATGTTGTAGCCGACCACCACGTCGGGCGCCACGCGCATGTAGGGGCCGTGGTAGCACTCGCCCTTCGCGTAGGCGCGCGCAATCGCCACCTCCCCGCGCTCTTCGTCCACCAGGCAGGTGAGCTTGTCGGCGATCTCCCGGATCAGCGCCGGCGCGTCCTTGGGCTCGACCACGCCATGCGCCTCGCGGTCCTTCACGTTCAGGTAGATGCCGGCCAGCCCGAAGCTGTAAGCGCGCGTCTTGGACCAGTCAATCGCCCGCAGGTAGGAGAGCTTGTTCAAATCCGCGCCCTCCTTCACGGCGAGATAGCCGTTCTCCAGCAGCCAGGTGTTGAGCTGCACGCCGCGCTGGAAGCTCTTGAAGCCATGGTCGGAGAGAACGAACAGCACCGTCTCGTCATCAACATACTTGAACGTCCTGCCGACGATGTCGTCCATGCGCTTGTAGAGATCCTCGATCGCCGTCTGGTACTTCACCATGCCGTTGCCATTGGCTTTGTGGGCCGGGTGATCGTTCTCCAGGTAACGGAAGAACATGTGCTGCACGCGGTCGGAGGTGTCAAACACGCAGGTCACCATGCCGCGCTTGGTCTTGTCGAGCGTGGAGAAGAACATCTTCTCGCGCTCGTCGCAGACTGAGTAAGCCTGTTCGAGGAAGGCGTCTTCGTCGATCACGCGCTCGTTGAGCGCCCAGGTGTCTTCAGCGAAGCCCAGGGTGGAGTAGTCGCCCAGCAGCTTGGCCAGATAGGTGGCGTAGTAGCTGGGGTGGGAGATGGGCAGCGCCGGAGACTCCGGGTCGATCGCGATCGGCGCGCAGTAGAGCGACACCTCGGGCGCGGTGGAGACAATGCGGAACTGCGTCAGCCCGGTGACCTTGACGCCCATGCCGGCCTTGAAGGTTAGGCGCACCCACTCGCTGTTCTTGCCGGGCTCGAGCTCAAGCTTTTCGCCCTGCATCTCCAGCGTGGCGTGGCCCGGCCGACCGTTGGTCGTGAGCTTGAAGGGGATCGTCATCGGCCCGCCGGCCTCGGAGAGTGAGTTCTCCGGCCCGGTGATCGAGCCATGGAAGGCGTCGCCCTTGCGCTCCAGCGGGAAGCGGTAGCCGGCCTCAAAATCCACGTCGCCGGTCTTGGTGGTCAGCTCCTGGAAGCTGCCCTGGGTGCCCAGCAGATCCGGCACGCACATCGCCGACAGCAGCTTGCCTTCGAACTTTTCCGGCGGGAACGTGATCGGCACGCGCAGCACGGTGGCGCCGACGTGGTTCTCGCCCAGGATCGACCAAAAGGTCTTGGACTTGCGACGCAGCTCGACGATCGGTTTCGAGATAGGAATGCGCCACTTGCCGATTTTGAGGATCTTGGTCGGCGGCGCGACGTGCGAAGAGGCCAGCTCGGGGATGTAGCTCTTGAAGCTGCGGTTCAAGAAGTCGAACATCTGATGTTTGCCGGGGTTGGACCCGGTGGCGAAGGTCGACCAAGCGACAGGGCTGAGCGGCGGGAAGGTGGTGCGCAGCGTGGAATACTGGCCCTGGTCGCGCAGCTTGGCGAGGTTGGGCATCTTGCCTTCCGCCAGAAATTTTTCCGTCAGCGTTGGCTCCAGGCCGTCGAGCCCCAGAAAGATCACCTTCTTGACCTTGGCTTTCTTGTACCCCTGGGCGCCCCGCAGCGAGCGCATCGCCACGCGGAAGGGCCAGATCAGCAGCGACGCCAAGCCGACCAAGAAGGCCGCGGCCAGGCTGAGGAACGATCCCACGAAGGCGAAACCCGCGCCCGGGCCGACATAGGCGTCGGCGGCTTGAGGGCAAACCAGCAGGAAGACAAGGGCGAGGGGAAGCGCCCTGAGGAGCATACGCATATCCTTCTATCTTATGCCCGTAGCGAAGACGCCCTCGGACGCCCGTGGCGCGGGCGTTCGAGCCGACGTTCTTCGCGACCACGAACAACAGCGCCGCCGATCGATCTTGAGAGAATCGCGCTACGATACGCCTCCAGGAGGGGGATGTGAAGGCGATCGTGATGATATTGTTGCTCGCTGCCGCGTCGATTGCCGACGCGCCGCCCCCCTTTGAGCCGCTTTACCGCAAAGCCTTGGAGCTGCGCGAGCAGTCCCTCGGCCCGCAACATCCGCGCACTGCCCGCAGCCGCCTGGAGCTGGCCTACTATCTGGCCGAGAACGGGCGCGGCGCGCAAGCCGAGCCGTTGATCGAGCAAGCGCTCGGCGATCTGGCCAAAATCGAAGGGGCCGACCGGGCGGTCATCGCCGAAGCCCTGGAGCGTTGGGCCGGGTTGCGGCTGGATCATGGAGACGGGCGCAACGCCGAGACCCTGCTGCGGCAGGCGCTGGCGATGCGTCCATCGGGCGAGCCCGCCTGGGGGGCGTCCCTGGAGCGGCTGGCGGCGCTCAAGAACGCGCAGGGCGAGCTGGAGGAG
>CAYOPA010000649.1:0-2514 GCA_964405625.1 uncultured Bryobacterales bacterium | reverse complement strand
TCCAGCGCGGGAGCGAGGTCGGGCTGCGCGGGCTTTTCGTCATTCGGACCCCACACGCCGGTAATCACGCCTGGGCGCAGGTGCATCGCCTTTGGCTTCAGCCCGGCGTCGAGCACCAACGGGGCCAAGTCGTCATAGCCGACTTGCAGCACCTCGACCTCTTCGTAGCCGATGGCGGCGAGCTTTTTGAGCGTTTCGGCGGGGTTATCCGGCAACACGCCGCGCAGCGTGTAGAGCTGCGCTCCCAGCGGACGGGTGAAGGGCTCGCCTTCGGCGGCGGGCTCCGGCGGCGCCTCGGCGGGTCCGCCGCAGGCGGCGGTCAAGGCCAGCCCGGCGAGGAAGCGACGGCGGTCGAGTCTCATGCCGACAATCTAGCAGACGCGGGGCGCGCTCAGCCGAGCTCGGCCAGCGCCGCCTCCAGCTCGCTGCGGGCGTGCATGTCGCCGGTGCGCAGCGAGGTCTCCACGCCTTGCTGGTAGACGACGCGGGCTTCGTCGAGGCGACCGAGCTTTTCGTACGTTTTGCCGGCGTGGTAGTAGGCGGCCTGGTAGTCGGGGTTGGCTTCGAGGATGCGCTGAAACTCGGCGATGGCGTCGTCAAATGCGTTGCGCTTGACGTATTCTTGGGCCAGACCGTAGCGCACGAAGCAGTCTCCGGGGTTGGCTTCGAGGAAAGCTTTTAGCTTGTCCAGTCGACTGGATTCCATTCGTAGAGATGATAGCAATCCCCTTCGCGATGTCCTGCCCGCTGTTCGAGCCGACCGAGAGATTGCCCTGGCGCCGCTGGGAGGGCCGCTTCCTGCCGCCGCTGGGCGCGCCCCACGCGGGCCTGTGCCATGCGGGCGAGGTTCCGACAGCCGCGCCGGATGCGGATCTGTTGGATTGTTGCAACCTGGGCTACGCTCGGGGCCGCTGCGGCCGATTCAAGGGAATGGGCCCGGACGCCTGGCGGTTTGCGATCGCCCGCGAGGAAGCGGGCACGGTCGAGATCGCCTGGCTGGCCGAGCGCGATTGCCTGCCCTTGGCGCACGGGCTGGCTGTCTACGACCGCCGATCGGGGACGTGGCTGGGCGCCGACCGCCGCGAGCCGCTCCTGCAACGCCAGCTCGAAGCGTTCCTGCGGGCGATGGATTGACGGCGGCGACTGATCTACGTCTCCCCCGTCAGCTTCCGGGCCAGCTCCGTCGTTCCGCCCACGTCCGTCAGCCGAAAACCCCGGCCCGAGTGGCGATAGGTCAGGCGAGTGTGGTCCAGCCCCATCAGCGCCAGAATGCTGGCGTGCAGGTCGTGGAGGTGAACTGGGTCTTCGGCGGCCCGCAGGCCCAGCTCGTCGGTCGAGCCGATCGCCTGCCCGCCTTGCACCCCGCCGCCCGCCATCCAGAGCGTGAAGCCGTAGGGGTTGTGGTCGCGCCCCTCGCTGCGGCCCTTGCCGCCGTCCGAAGTGGGCGTGCGGCCAAATTCCCCGCCCCAAATCACCAGCGTGGAGTCCAGCAGCCCGCGCGCCTTCAAGTCCGTCAGCAGCCCCGCCACGGCCTTGTCCGTTTCGGCGGCGCGGTCCAGGTGGTTCTGGTCGCAGCCGATGTGGCCGTCCCAATCAATCGCGTTCTGGCCGTTGCCCGACCAGACCTGCACGAACCGCACGCCGCGTTCCACCAGCCGCCGCGCCAGCAGGCAACGGCCGCCAAAATCCGCGCTGACCGGATCGTCCAGTCCGTAGAGCTTCTTTGTCTCCTCGGATTCGCCCGAGGTATCGGTGGCTTCCGGAGCGGAGGTCTGCATCCGAAAGGCGAGCTCGTAGGACTCCAACCGCGCCATCAGCTCGGCGTCGCGGTTGCGCTGCTCCAGGTGCGACTGGTTGAACGAGCGCAGCGTGTCGAGCATGTCGCGCTGCTCGGCCTGGGTGCGGCCCGGAGGCGGCTTGAGGTTCAGGATCGGGTTGGCGCCCGGCCGGAACGACGTTCCCTGGTAGACCGCCGGCAGGAAGCCTTCGCCGTAAACCGCGGGCCCCGAGCGAACGCCCCCTTGCAGCAGCACGACAAAACCGGGCAGGTTCTGGTTTTCGGTCCCCAGTCCGTA
Organism: uncultured Bryobacterales bacterium; assembly: GCA_964405625.1. GTDB lineage: Bacteria > Acidobacteriota > Terriglobia > Bryobacterales > UBA6623 > RI-231. The sequence goes on along the minus strand of CAYOPA010000649.1, from coordinate 439 downwards.
CAGCACCCAGGAGCCCAGGCTGGGCCGCCCGATCCGCGGCCAGCCATTGTGGATCAGGAACTGCCCCTGCGAGTGGGTAAAGCCTTCGTGAAAATTCGACCGGATCACGGCCAGATCGTCGGCGTGGCGCGCCGTGTGCGGGAACAGGTCGGAGATCTCCAGCCCCGACTGGCCGTGCCGGGCGAACGTCCGCCTGGAGGCCATCAGCGTCTGGTCCAAGAACTTGCTGTTCTGAAAATCCACGTTGCCGAAGCTGGCCGGCGGATGCTTGCCGTCCAGCTTCTGGAGCAGCGGCTTGGGGTCAAACGTGTCGATGTGGCTCGGCCCGCCCTGCATAAACAAGTGGATGACGCACTTGGCTTTGGCCGGCAGCGGAGGCGTACGAGGCGCCAACAGTCCGACGGCCGGGGCCGCCCCCGACTCGCGCTCAAAAAGATCC
>CAYOPA010000648.1:0-2517 GCA_964405625.1 uncultured Bryobacterales bacterium | reverse complement strand
GCCGGTCGAAGGACCGTACAAGCCGGAAGGCTACCGGTACTAGCGCGAACGGGCGGCCCAAGAGGCCGCCCGTTCCATTGCAGGGCCGCTCGCGCAGTATGTCCCTCGACGACCCTTCCCCCGACACATTGCGCTTGGCCCGCGCCGGCTCCGGCATGGTCTGGGCCGTTGTGTTCTACGTCAGCGGCTTCGTGCTGGTGCAGCTCATAGTCTGGCTGATGCGCCCGCTCACCAGCGACCGCTTGCTGCTGTCCGCCCTGCCGCTGTTTCTGGCTTCCCTGCCCCTGAACCTGCTGTTGCCTCGGCCGCCCGACGTTGGGCGCTGGAGCGGGATCGGCGTGCATTTTGATCGTCAGGCGCTGTCCCAAGCCGCCGCGGGGCTGCTGCTGAGCGCGGCGGCGGCGGCGCTGGTCGTGGGCGCGCAACTGGCGCTCGGTGTTGTCAGGATTGCGCCGGCGACAACGGATAGCGGCTTCGTGGTCGCCGAAGGAGGCGTCCTCGCCATCGCCGGCTACTTTGCCGTGGCGGCCGCCGGCGAGGAGCTCGCCTTTCGCGGCTACGGTTTCCAGCAGCTCGCCCGCGCGCTGACGCCGCCCGGCGCGGCCGTGGCCACGGCGCTGTTTTTTGGATTCGTGCATGGCTCGAACCCCGCCGTCACCGAGCTCGCCCTGGCCAACACGGTCCTGTTCGGGCTAATTTTCGGCTTCGCCTTGGTCTGGTCGCGTTCGTGGTGGCTGCCCTTCGGTCTGCACCTCGGCTGGAACGTGACGCTGGCATTCCTTGGCGCCCGAATCAGTGGCATTACAATGAGGGTGACCGGGCGCGAAGTCCTGGTGATGGAGCGCGGCATTTGGAGCGGCGGCGACTACGGCCCCGAAGGCAGCTTGCCTGCCACGCTGCTGGCCGTCGCGTTGGCGGTCGCCCTGTGGCGGCTGCGGCAGGACCGGCCGGGGAAACTGGTCTGGTCCGATGCGAACGAAGCGCGGAGCGCGGCCGGCGAAGGAGGGTGAGCATGAGAAGCTTCTTGGTATTGGCGATGCTGGCGGCGTTGGCCCCGACGGGCGCTGACGCCAAGCTCGACGAGTTCGCCAAGCAAGTCCTTATCCGCGATCTCACCGCGGAGTACGGTTCAGCCCGGGTCATTTTGCCGCGCTCGAAGAAGCCGCTGGAGATCGGCGAGGACGGCTCCTTCGAGCCCCAGGATTGGGGCCAGGCGCTGCAAGAGTTCGGCCCGGCGGCCCGGCTGGGCGACATGGTCCAGATCACCAAGGTTGACTTCAAGGGCAAGAAGCTCGTTCTGGAGATCAACTACGGGATCAAGGGCGGCGCCAAGTGGTGGCACCGTGTGCAGGTCAGTGGCGGAGGCAACGTCAACAACCAGCGCGGCACGACGCTCGGACAAGCCAGCCACGCCCCCGGCGGCACCATGCTGGCCATCGTGTTTGACGAGGAAATCCCCGACAAACCCGCCAACGAGCTGCTGGCGATCCTCAAGCCCGTGCTGGACTTCAACCAGCGCAGCGCCTCGGAGATCTACCTGGAAAAACTCGACCCCAAAATGCGCGACGCCATCGAATCCGGCGAGATCCTCGAAGGCATGGACCGCGATATGACCCTGTTGTCCAAGGGACGGCCCGACCGGAAAGTGCGAGAATTTAAGGACGGGGTGGAGACTGAAGATTGGATCTACGGCAAACCGCCCGGAGACATCGTTTTTGTCACCTTCGCGGACGGCGCGGTCATCCGCGTGAAACACGAGCACGCTAGCCTGGGCGGTCAGGTCCGCAAGGTTGAACCCATTGAGCGCTGATCGAGCGCAGCGCTCTCGCAAACAGAAGAAGAGAGAGGAGAAGCAAAGCCCTATGGCTGTAAAAGTAGCTATCAACGGATTCGGACGCATCGGCCGCAATGTTTATCGCGCGGCCATGAGCAATCCGAACGTCGAAATTGTCGCAGTGAACGACATTACCGATATTCACACCCTGGCGCACTTGCTGAAGCGCGATTCCGTGATGGGATCGCTCCCTGAAGAGGTGACCTACGACGCGGACAGCATCAGCGTCGCCGGCAAGCGCCTGAAGATTTTTTCCGAGCGCGACCCCGCCGCGATCGACTGGGCGTCCACCGGCGCCGAGATCGTCGTCGAGTCCACCGGCCTGTTCACGAAGGCGGCCGACGCCTCCAAACATCTGGGCGCCACGGTCAAGAAAGTTATCATCTCCGCACCGGGTAAGGGCGAGGACATCACCCTGGTGCTGGGCGTCAACGACGAGAAGTACGACGCCTCCAAGCACAAGATCATCTCGAACGCCTCCTGCACGACGAACTGCCTGGCGCCCGTCGCCAAGGTGCTGCATGAGAAGTTCGGCATCGAGAAGGCTGTGATGACCACCATCCACAGCTACACCAACGATCAGCGCACGCTCGATCTGCCGCACTCGGACCTTCGCCGCGCCCGCGCCGCCGCGTTGAATATGATTCCCACCAAGACCGGCGCCGCTGCGGCTATAGGCTTGG
>CAYOPA010000647.1:0-2527 GCA_964405625.1 uncultured Bryobacterales bacterium | reverse complement strand
GTCTCCGCGTTTGACTTCTTTAGAGGCCGGCAGACTCCCCCGGCGGGCGAGCTGGATTCCCTGGCGTCGGGCGACTAGGGCCTGACCGCCTGATAATTGGTTTTTGTAGCCAAACGTCCCACGCGCCGTTCCGCGATCGAACTTCCAGTCGATTTTGATCTGGTCGCGGTTGACGCGGCGGTTCCAGGCGGCAGCGTGTAGTGGGGCGTGAAGCAGGCCCAGATCTCTGAGTCAAACTCCTCGCCGCACAGCTCGGTCAGCGATTTGCGGCCGTGCGCCGAGAGGTTGTCCGTCGCCAGATGGATCGTTTCGGCTTCGGGATAGGCCAGTGCCAGCTCAAACAGCGCCTTGGCGAATTCGACGCCGCAGCGGTTGGACGTCGCGAAACTGAAGTGGCGGCCCGCTTTCGGCTCCACCGCGCGGAACACGTTGGCGGTTCCGCGCCGCTCATACTCGCTGTCGAAGCGCGCCTCCCGGCCCGGCCGCACGTCGGCGTGCAAAGGGACCGGCCTCTCGTCACGATGTAGGTCTCATCGAGCTTGCCCACGCACCACATTTTCTTCCCGCCACGGCTTGAGGTGTAACCGTGCGGCGGCCCCAGCGAACGGCGGAGGCCTTCGGCGAAGCGCCCCGCGCGGCGGCGTGAATCTGGATCAGGCTCTTCCATGGAACGTGGGAACCTGTCGTTTCAGCCCTGTTCTTCGCGAAACAGCGCCAGGAACAGCAACAAAATCACACCCGCCAGAGCCGCCGGGATCAGCCAGATCGTTTGCCAATCGACCAACTGCAAGGACTCCAGCGCCTTGCGCCCCTGCTCGGCGGTCAGCGCGGCAATCTCCGCCGCTGCGCCGCCTTGCTGTTCCAGGCGAGCGATCTGGGCGCCGATCTGTTGCACTTCGTTCGACAAAGCCGTGGAGGCCGCGGGCGTGGCGCGCTCCTCGATCACCCCGGCCACCTGGGCGCCGATCAACATGCCCAGCCCCAGAGTCAGCATCGCCAGCAATCCCTGCGCCTGCCCGCGAATGCCCTTGTGCGCCACCCGGTCGGTATAAATCTGCCCGGTCACGAAGAAGAAGTCGTAGCAGATGCCGTGCAGCACGATGCCGCCGATCATCATCCACACAATCCCCGAATCCGCGCCGACTGCAAATAGCGCGTAGCGCGCAACCCAGGCGAACATGCCCACCGCCAGCATCCACTTCACGCCCAGCCGCACGAAGAAGAACGGCATCAGCACCATGAACAGGATTTCGGACATCTGCCCAAACGTCATCGTGGCCGCCACGTTCTCCACGCCCGCCTGCTGCACGGATTTCGCGGCAAGTTGGTAGTAAAACGCCAGCGGGATACAGATCAAGAACGAGCTCAGGATGAAGATCGCAAACGAGCGGTTCTTGAACAGCACCAGCGCGTCCGCGCCGAACAGCTCGCCCACGGAAACCTTTTGCCCGCGCGCCGGCGGCGGCGTGTGCGGCAGCGTTATGCAGTACAGCCCCAGCGCTATTCCAGCCCCACCGGCAAGATGAAACATCTGCACGCGGTCGCCCCAACCCAGCCAACTCAGGCTCAGTCCGGCGACAATCCAGCCGATCGTGCCAAACACCCGAATCAGCGGAAACTCCTTTTCCGAGTTGGTGATGTTGTGCATCGCCATGGAGTTGGTCAACGACAGCGTTGGAAAGTAGCAGAGCGTGTGGGCGAAAAAGACCAGGTTGATCGCCAACGGCGCGGCCGGGTTTTCGGGGCTCATCAGCGTGGTGGCGGCGATCATGATCAGCCCGCCGACGATATGCAGCGTCGCCAGCACGCGCTCGGTGGAGAAGAAGCGGTCGGCCACCATTCCCACGAACAGCGGCGCGATTAGGGCCGCGATCGGTCCCACCGAATAGGTCAAGCCGAAGTCAGAGCCGCTGAAGCCGATTTTGCCCAGGTACAGCGGCGCGGTCACATACCACGCCCCCCAGACGAAAAACTGGAGGAACATCATCGCGGACAGGCGCGCGCCGACGGCTGAGAGCATGGACGATAGGGTACCGCGTCAGGCTACCGTTCGGGCCAGGCGCCGGGCGCAATCCACAATCCCCTCCGATGCCAGCCGCTGTCGGCGCCCGAGGAGTCGGCGGCGTAGGTCCAAACCTCCAGCTCGCCCGGCGGCATCGAGACAAGCTCCGCCTCGATGCTCACGGCCAAAGCGCCGCCGATCCACCCGGCTCGCCAAGCGCTAACACGGCAGCGGCCGTTCTCCAGCGTGGGCGCGAAGCCGGTGGCTGCCTCGTTGACCAACTGGAGCCGGTCGGCCGCGACGTCATACCGCAGCCAACAAGCTTGCGCCGACACCAACGACGGCGCCAGCCGCAGGTGGACGTAGCTGAGGTCGGAACCGCCGTTGGGGTCGGCAAAAAACGCCGTCCAGCGAGCCGTGGAGCCCGCGCCCACGGCCGGAGTGACGCCGCCGGCCTGCGGCGGCTCGTTCGCCGGGGCCGGCGGGGCCGGCGGGGGCGGCGCAGCGGCGGGCGGACCGGCTGCG
>CAYOPA010000646.1:0-2534 GCA_964405625.1 uncultured Bryobacterales bacterium | reverse complement strand
GTCGCCATCTCATCGGGTTTTGGGCGGCCTTCCGGCCGCCCCTACGGTTTTCGTTCGTGATCAAGCGGCTCACTAGCCACACACTCTATCGCACCGCCGCGTGGTTGTTCTCTATAAATACCCTTTGGCGCGCAAAATCGGCGTCATCATCGCCTTGAGGTTCTCGCCCAAGATCAGTCTGCGCTGCGCCTCGGAGATGTCCGCGCCCAGCACTTTGCCCAATTGCGTGGCGAAGCTGCGCCCGCCGGCGTCGCTGCCATAGAGCACGCGCTCCGCGCCGAGCTCGCGCACGGCCATCTCCGTGAAGCCGGCGGTGGGATCCGAACCGGCCAAGTCGATCCAGCCGTTCGGCGAATTGAGGATGGCGCGACCGCAGAGCTCCCAATCGCCGCCGGTGTGGCCGCAGATCATCGGCGTGGACGAATGCCGCGCGGCCAGCTCGGCCAGATCCCGCGGCGAGGACTCGCCGGGAAGGTTGCCCGTGGTCTTGGCCCAGGTGTGCTGAAAAATCACGGCGTTCAGCGCCGCCGCCCGCTCGACAATCGGGTCGAGCTCGGGCTCGGTGCAGCGCTTGGCCACCCACAGCTTAACCCCGACCATCGGCCCGTCGCGTACGCAACGGTCAAACTCCCGCAGGCTCAGCTCCAGGTGGTTCGGGTTGAGGTAGACGAACCCGTACGCCCGGTCGCGCCAATGATCGAGCGCGCGGAGCACTGCGTCGTTGGCGTCGACGAGTTGTTGCGGCGTGGGGTCGTAGGCGCGGTCAAAGCCCAGATAGATGCAGAATTTTTCAATCCCCAGGCGGTCGCCCGTGGCCAGCATGCGGACCATATTCTCCTCGACGGTGACGCCGCCGAAGTCTGAAAAATGGCAGTGCAGGTCCCAGATCATGGGGAAACCTCGCGTCCGAGCAGCTTGACGGCATTGCCGGAGCGGATCGCGTGGGCTTCGGCGTCGGAGAGATCGGACTCCCGGATTTTGAGGGCGTTCGCTTCGAAGTAGAAAAACGGCGAGTGCGAGCCGAAGAGCGCCTTCTCCAGCGGCGCCACGTCGAGCAGCTTGCGCAGGCCGTTGGCGGATTCGACCATGCCGGTGTCAAAAAAGACCCCGACCGCCTCCAGCCGCTTGGCCTCGCTGTAGTCGCCGGTCGGCCTGTAGTTGAGCATTTGCAACCGCAGCCCGGAGGCGGAAGCGGCCAAGTCGGGCAACAATCGTAGATCGAGGGGTTTCACCTGCACCAGCGGGTTTTGCGTCCGCTCGTCCTCCATGCGCGCCACAATCTGGACCAGCAGCCCGCGGCGGGCGGCCATCCCCAAAAGCTCGGGGATCTCCGGGTGCGCCAGATCGTAGCCCTGGTAGCCGGGATAGAGCCGCAGGCCCGGCATCGCCAAATCTTCGGCGCAGCGGCGCACGTCCTCGCGCCAGTCGGGCAACCGCAGATTCACGGTCCCGAACGGGACAAAGAAGCCGCCGCTTTGCCTGCAATCCTCGGCCAGCCGGGCGTTGACGCCGCCGATATCCTCGTGCAGCATGGCGTCAAAGCTCGAAGCCCAGGCCCGCTCCACGCCGCGCTCGCGCAACCGCGCCGCCAGCGCGGCGGCGGATTCGTCCCCGGCAAGCCGTCGAAACGGCCAGCGCGACAGGTGGACATTGGTATCGATCATCGCGAATTAGAGCGGTTTGCCACGCTATCAGATACTCTTTGGAGTATGCAAGGAGGCCGCGCCTGGTGGGTCCGGCTGCTGGTCCTGGCGGCCTGCGCGGCGCCCTTGCGGGCGGATGCGAACGAGTTTTTTGAGACTCGCGTGCGGCCCGTACTGGCTGAGCGCTGCTTCGCCTGCCATGCCGAGTCGAAGCTCGGCGGGCTGCGGCTGGATTCGCGCGAGGCGATGCTGGAAGGCGGCGCGCGCGGGCCTGCCATCGTGCCGGGCGAACCGGAGAAAAGCCTGCTGCTGGAAGCGGTCCGCCGCGCCGACCCCAAGCTGGCGATGCCGCCGCAAGGTCCGCTGGAGCCTTCTGAAGTCGAGGCCCTCGCCGCCTGGATTCGCGACGGCGCCCGCTGGCCCGAAGCTCCGCAGCCGGCCAATGCTCCTGGGTTCCGCGCCGATCAGCTCAATTTTTGGGCTTTTCAGCCAGTGCGCTCGCCGGAGCCGCCAAAGGTCCGGCGAAATAGCTGGGCGCGCGGTCCGATCGACCGTTTCGTGCTGGCGCGCCTGGAGACGGACGGTCTGGAACCCGCCGCCTTCGCTGACAAGCGCACTTGGCTGCGCCGGGCGAGCCTGGACCTGACCGGCCTGCCGCCCACGCCGGAGGAGATGGCCGCCTTCCTGGCCGATCGCAGCCCCGAGGCGCACGCGAGCGTCGTCGATCGGCTGCTCGATTCGCCCGCTTATGGGGAACGCTGGGGACGCTACTGGCTCGACATCACGCGCTACGCCGACGAGCTGCCCATGGGTGCCGCGCCCTACGCCTGGCCCTATCGCGACTGGGTGATCGACGCCTTCAATCGCGACCTGCCGTTCGACCGCTTCGTG
>CAYOPA010000645.1:0-2536 GCA_964405625.1 uncultured Bryobacterales bacterium | reverse complement strand
CTAGCCTAAAAGCTCGGCCGTGTCGGCCGAGACATTTCCCCCTGGGGCTACCCGTTGGGCGAAGCGGCCGGCGAGCCCATGGCGTGAGTTCCAGTTCCAGACCCATCAAATCTGGCGAGCCCTGGAACCGCACCTACCGCTGTTCCGCTCAGCTTGACCTAGGCCAACTGGAATGCCATCGCCCGCGACCTAAGCGAGCCTTGCCGTAAACGCAGGCCTACGATCGAGTTGTTATGTGAGCCCTTATGGGGCGTGAGCCCTGGGCTATGCTCCGCCATGCTTTTCCGTTGCAGATGGCCCCTTGCCGATTCTGTACGTGAGCTTGAGAGACAGGAAGCTAGAACTCCAGCGTCTCAATCAGCGTGTTGAGCTGACCCTCAAGCTCGCCGGCTCGGCGGCGCAGCTCGGCCTGCCGGTCGCGCAAAGCGACCAGCGAGCCCTCCTGCTGCGCCAGGCGGCTGGAATAGCCTTGCACCTGCTGCTCCTGCCCCGCCACCGCGCGGAGCGTGGAGATGTTGCCGCGCAGCCGGTTCTGGTCCTCGCTCAAGGCCTGGATCTCCTGCTCCACGCGCTGCTGCTCGGCCTGGGCGTCGGCGATCTGGCGCTTGAGGTCGGCGATCCGGCCGAGCTTTTCGCGGCCCGCCGGATCGAGATCCTTGTTGTTGACCCATGAGGAAAGCTGCTGGTAGCTGAGGTTGGTCACCGCTTGCGACTGCGAGTAGACGTGCTCTTCGATAATTTCAAACTTCCGGGTGGCGTCCGGGGTGACATCCACTTCAAAGCGGTAAGCGCTCGCCGTCGTTTCGGCCGGCTTGTCGCTGAGCAAGGTGTATTGCTGGCGAACCGGGTGCTCCAGGATGATCTTCTTCGCGGTTGGATCGACATTGCGAATCGTGAAGGTTTTGACCTCGCGCTGGGCGGTCTTGGTGGTCAGCACGCCGCGGCGAAAGTGAAACTCGCGTTGCAGCTTCGACGACGAATCAAACGCCGTGGTGATGCGCGTCCCCAAGTCGACGGCGTAGCTGATGAGGCGCTTGTCGCCGGCCTTGATGGTCTCCACCAGGGCTTCGCCCGCGTAGGCTCCGGCGTCGTAGATCGTGATGGCGCCGCCGTCGAGCGTGGCCCCGGCGGAGTTGGTGATCTCGGCGGCCCGTAGCGGATGCTGCGAGCTGTTTTCGGCGTCGTAGATGTACAGCCGCCGGGCGTTCACGCGCTCGCGGAAGAAGGGCAGCATGGCCGACTCGGATTTGCGGATGGTCACCGGGTGGTCGATGGCGTACTCGAACAGGTCGCCGAGCTCGGCCTTGACCGCTGTGGAGGCGACGGTGGAGGCCATTTCGTTGCGAATGCCCTCTCCGAGCGCTTCGCCCATCGCGTGCATCGCCGGAGCGGGAAGCGCGCCAGCCCTGTCGCGCCGGGCCCCCGGCATTACACCGCCGATCACGCCCGAGGCCTTAGCGAACGCGCGGTCCTCCATCGGCGCCGCATCGGCTTCCATCGTTTCGATCGCCCCGCCGTGGATTCTGGGCGCCCAGGCGCGATCCTGCGCCAGCTCCATCACCGGCCGTTGCAGATAGCGCGGCTCATACAACCGCGTAATAAACGACACCGGCAGCCCCGAAACCAACGACAGCCGCACGTTCTCCCAATCCTCGCCGGAGGTGTTGTCCACGATCGCCCAGCCCTCGAGCAGCGGTTTGGGATCAGCGTCGAACACTAACCGGTAGCTGCTCTTCCACAGCGGCGTCGGCGTGATGTAGCCCGCCGCCACGCGCGCCGCGCCGCCTTGGGACTCGATGGTCACGGTGCGCTTGTCGGTGTTGCGCGAGCGCGACAGCACGGTCAGGTAGTCGCTGAACTGGCTCTGAATTTTGGGGTCGCTGAAGCGGATCTCCGCCGCCGCGAAGGGGTCCACCGTGCGGATGGCGCCGCCGCTGAGCAGCATCAGTTGCTCGCGGCCGGACTGGTCTTGAGTCGGCGGCATCTCGCGGGCGCTCAAAATCTGCCCGCGCACGTCCTGACCGCCAATCTGCATCACCACTTCGGCGCCATTGAACTGGTCGAGCACGGCGCTGAGCGTCGTGTTTTCACCCAGGCGGAAGGGAAACACCTCCAGGCGCTTGGCCAGCGGGTCGCTGGAGTCATAGCGCACCGCGGAGACGCCTTCGCCGCCGCGCTGCTCAATCGTCAGCGACTTGAGCACGTCGTCCATTTCACTGGCTTGAAACTGGAGCGTGGCGGATTCGCCGGCGGGAATATCTCCGGCGCGTTCGAAATAACCGACGCCGTGCTTATAGAGCACGACCTTGGTGACGTTGAGATCGGCGGCGGACGTGCCGGCGGTCGTGACGAGCAAGATACCGACAAACAGGGCAAGTTTGCGCATGATGAAAAACCCTCTACTAGCTCCAAACGCACGAAGCCAGTAAAACGTGCACCCTGTTTTACCGCCGCGGGCTTTCTAGCCGACCTTCCATGGGAAAGCCGCGGGCGTCGACCTGGGGGTCGAGGCGGCAGGCGTCGGCGCCTGCGCCAC
>CAYOPA010000644.1:0-2544 GCA_964405625.1 uncultured Bryobacterales bacterium | reverse complement strand
TCGCCCTCCCCTTCGCTACGAGCCGTCGGCGCGGCATGGCGCGTTTTGCGGGAGCCTTCGTGGGCCAATCGATCGCCCGACGCAAGGCCAGGTGACGTCGGCCCGAGGCTCTCCAGCCTCAGCCGGCAAGGTGCCGTCGCCAGAACGAGATCAGGCGCTCACTTTGCTGGTTCTCGGCGGCATCGTCGAGCTGGTGGTCCTGGCCTTCGTAGAGATGCACCTCAGGCGTGCGTCCGGCGCCACGCAGGCGGTCGACCAGCCGGTGTGTCATGTCGACCGACCATACCCGATCGGCCGTGCCGTGGCTGATATAGATAGGGCCGGCGTAGCGCTCGACCTCGATCGGCGTCGTCGGCAGGAGGTCCTCCGATCCGCCGCGCCACGTCCAGGCGCGCTTGCCGGGATCCCAGACCTGCCAGCCGGGGTCACCGCGGTCGCGCCACATCCGCGCATCGAAGGCGCCGCAGACGACGTCGGGCGGGCTGTGCACGGCCAGCGCGTCCGGCAGGCCCGGCAGGTCGTCGCGCGCCATCAGCGCAGCAAGCAGCAGGGCGTGCTCCGCGCCACGCGAGCTGCCGAAGAGGCCCACTTTCGGGCCGACGTGGGGAAACGCGCGTAATGCGGCCAGCGCATCGACCGAACGATCGAGCGGCACGTCGACGATATGGCCGGCGTTCCAAGCGTTGCCGCCTTTCGAATAGCCGAGCGGGAAGGCGAGAAAGCCGTGTGCCGCGAGAACGACGGCATTGCGGTGGCTCCAGCCCGCGCCGGCACCCTCCGAACCGTGCAACAGCATCACCGCCGGAAACGCACCATCGCCGGACGGGCCGTAGGTGGTGCCCCAGCCGGGGAGCGGGCGGCGGACGATTTCGAGCGACATCGACGAGGTCTCCTCGGCTATCCGGGAATTGGCGCCGCACCGTCCAGATGGCGACGCAAGCGGGCGAGGACGGTGTCGAGCATCGCCTCGGTCAGCCGGCCGGTGTTCATGTTGTAGCGCGAGCAGTGGTAGCTCGACGCCAGCACCAGGCCCTCGCCCACCACGTGCCATGCATCGTGGGCGAAGGGGAAGGCCGTGGGCTTCAGCCCGAGTGCCCGCAGAGTCGAGTCGTGGGCGATACGGCCCAAGGCCAGAATGGCGCCAGGCCCCCGAAGCTCGCCCTCGAGATAGCGGCGACATAGGCGGATCTCGGCACCGGTCGGCTTGTTCTCCGGCGGCACGCAGCGCACGGCGTTGGTGATCCGGCAATCCACGAGCTCGAGCCCGTCATCCGGCCGCGCATCGAACGTCCCCCGGCTCCAACCGAAACGCGCCAGCGCCGGATAGAGCGTGTTCCCCGCACAATCGCCGGTGAACGGCCGCCCGGTGCGGTTCGCGCCCGAGAGGCCGGGCGCGAGGCCGACGATCAGGAGCCGGGCCCCGGGATCGCCGAAGGAGGGGACCGGGGCGTTGTACCAGCCCGGCTGCTTCTCCCTGGCGGCTCGACGGAAGGCCGCGAGGCGGGGGCAAAGGGGGCAGTCGGCGGGCGGCGTGGGGCGGGACATGTCCGGGGTCATGCGCTATCCTGCTCGGCGCGACTGACCGGTCCGCGCAACTCAAGCAAGGCTTTTCAGAAACGCGGCGGTTTTGAAAGGAAATTTCGGCCAGAGGTGGCAAATCACAGTATGAAACCTTCATACCATGAGGTAGTTTGACGCGATATGTAAGGGCGAGGATCAGCACGATGAGCAAGATCGAAAAGCGGACGGTGAGCCTGCCCGCCGAACACGCCGCCTTCATCGATGCGCAGGTTGCCTCTGGAACCTACGCGTCGGCCAGCGAAGTCGTGCGCGCGGGCCTGCGGGCGCTCCAAGAGCGGGATGCCGCCGTCGAGCGCTGGCTTCGCGATGCGGTGGCACCCGCCTATGACGCCATGCAAGCCGATCCAGACAGCGCTGTCAGCCTCGACGACGTGTTCGCCGATCTCCGCTCCCGCCACGCGCAGCGACTGAACAACGGCGGGTGAAGGAACGCGTCGTCGAGTTCGCGCCCGGCGCGCTCGAAGATCTTCGCGGCATCTACGACTGGATCGCTGATGTGTCGGGCGTCGAAACGGCATTCGGCTATGTCGATCGGTTGGAGACGTATTGCCGGGGCATGTCCGTGGCGGCGGAGCGCGGGCAACGGCGGGAGGACATTCGACCCGGCCTTCGCATCGTTGGTTTCGAGCGCCGCGTTACGATCGCATTCACCGTCACCGAGACGCGCGTCACGATCATGCGCGTGCTCTACGCCGGACGAAATTGGGAAGCGGCACTCGGCTGATCGATCGCCATGCCCGCTTCTCGATGGAGGAGCTCAGCCTCGAGCAGCGACGCCGGGGGCACGTTGGCTTCGTGCCGAGCACCCTATACCGAGATGCGCCAAGCCGCGTGGCGACCTCTTGAACGGCGATTCGCCGCTGCTTATCTCACCACTGTCGGACGTCGCCTCGCGAGTCCGACAGCTGCAGATCAGGGCGAGTCCGAATGGAGCGCCCGACCTTCTCGTATCGCTCAACTGGA
>CAYOPA010000643.1:0-2550 GCA_964405625.1 uncultured Bryobacterales bacterium | reverse complement strand
ACAGGTCGATGACGCTGGCGTCGAGGCTGAGCAGGCGGTTGCGAAAGCGGAATCGTTTGCCGCCGCCCTGAGAGGCGACGAGGCCCTGGCAGCGACCCAGCAGGAGCTCGAAGAGGCTCTGGTAGAGCTTCCAGGGGCGGTGTTGGTTGGCGTGGGCGAGGGTGGAACGCTTGGGCGCGCCGTCGAGCCCGAGGTGCTTGAGCCGGCCCTCGGTGGCGGCGAGGCCGCCGCAGATTTCGCGCAAGGAGTGGGCTTGGCCGAGTTGGCAGAACAGCATGGCGACGAACTGTCCCCAGCAGGGGAAGCCGCGCATGTGCCGCTGGGCCTGATGCGCGCGCACGACCTGCTCGAACTCAAGGCGGGGAAACAGTTGAAGCAGCTGCGAGAAGATGCTACAAAAACGCTGCATGGTTGGGCCTCCTTCGGTCGGTTCGAGATTGCTTTTGCTTCAAGCTCCCTCAACCTACCAGAGGCTCAACCCTCTGCGCTTAGGCTAATTTGGACAAGAGTGATATCCAGTGACGACTCTGTCGTCCAAGGACCTGTCTTCGTGGGCGTCGACGCCCCCAGGCCGGTCGTGAAGGAACATCCTACAACGAATTTTGGAGCCGAGCCTTGAGTAAAGGGCACGATCTGGCGTCAAACCCACAGGTGCTGGGTCACGGAGAAGTGCGCTTTGACTGGCTGGAATCTGGGGTTTTCAAGCACCGTTATTCGCTGGGATGTGGATCGACCGACCTCGACCCGGCTCGTCTATGTTCACGATTTGTGGAGCAAGAGCACCTTCCAGGACCGCAACGTGGAGCCATGCCCTGTTGACTCGCCGTTCTACGCTGATGGTGGGCCTCACGGAGGCCCGGAAAGAACAAAATTTCCTGACATTGGCTGACAGAGCTCCCGCAAGGTATTGAAAACATAAGGGTGAGCCGAGCAGCGGGACCTGACCGAGCCGTCAGAACCGCGCCCGCTACGAGGCCTGCACCAGCCGATATACCTCGTAAGTCCGCACAAACGGGTCACTATTGCGGGTCCAGTCTCAGACCTTTTCATACCGCGTCCGGTCCAGGCCGACCTCCTTATCGTTGCGGGGGGCCCACAGGACGTACCAGTCCGCGTCGGCGGCGCGCGCCACAAGTTGCGCTGGCCGGGCGAATTACCCTTGTTGTTGCAAAGACTCGCGGGAAGTCTCTTCGAGCCAACCACGGGCGGCCGCCTCGCCCGCGCGGCGGCCGCTCACCCAGGCCCAGAGAAAGTTGAATCCGCCCAGACGTCCCGTCACGTCGACGATCTCGCCGCACAAGGAGAGCCCGGACGCCTTGCGGCTCTCCATCGTGGCGGGATGGATCTCCGCGATTGCAACGCCGCCGGCCGTGACCTCCGCCACTCGGTAGCCCTCGTTCCCAGAGACGGGCAGCCGGTAGTGGGTCAGGGCTTCGACCAGGCGCCGTCGGTCATCGCGCGGCAGCTCGCTGAGGCGCTGCTGCGCGGAGACGTCCGCCGCGTCGCACAGCCGTGTGACGAGCCGGCGCGCCAGGTGGCGGCCGAGAGCGTTCCCGACGGTGACGCGCCCGCCGGCGCGGAGCTCCTCATCCCAATTCGCGACGTCGCCCCAGCGCACCCGGAGCTCGGCGGGCGGTTTCGCGCTTCCGGTGAGCCGATAGCTGGCGTCCAGGATCGCCGGGCCGCTGAAGCCGCGGTGGGTTACGAGCAGGCTTCCCTGGTGGCGGCCCTCCGCGCGGCCGGCCCGCTCGACAGTGATCTCGACCGACGCGCTCACGCCGGCCAGCTCACGCCAGGCAGCATCTGGTGTGAGGAGTGGCGTTAGCGCGGGATACGGCGGAACGATCGTGTGTCCCATCGCAGAGGCGAAACGGAAGCCCGCGCCGTCGCTTCCGGTTTTGGGGAGGGAGAGGCCGCCCGTAGCCAGGATCAGGCGTTCGGCGCGCAGCCGCGCGCCGTTGTCCCCGTCGACGAGGAAGCCGGCGCCGGCGCGTTCGTCCGGGCGCACGGAGCGCACACGGAACGGTGAACGGATGCGGCTCCCGCTGTCATGGCAAGCGCGCAGCAGCGCATCGACGACTTCCTTGGAGCGGTCGCTGACGGGGAAGACCTTGCCGCTGTCTTCCACCTTGAGGGGGATGCGCAGATCGCGTTCGAAGAACGCGCGGACCTCCTCCAGCGGCCACGAGAACAGCATGTTGCGCATGGTCCGGGGAGAGCCGGAGGTGTGGAAGTCCGCCAGCTCCGCGGTGGACGGAAGCACATTGCAACGGCCGCCTCCACTGACGCGGATCTTGGCGCCGGGCTGCGCTCGCGTCTCCAGCAGCAGCGCCGGTACGCCGCACCGTCCCGCGAAGATCCCGGCGAGCAGGCCGGCCGCGCCGGCGCCGACGATCACAATGGGATGGGTTTCGGGAGCGTTCATGGAGCGAATTTAGTTCAAAGTACCAGGTCTAAACCCACCGCCTTTCTAGGCGGTGAGCCTTGAGCAGGCATTGCATACGATGGTGCGATGGCGGAGTACAGGACGAATGCGCATGCGCTGTGGGA
>CAYOPA010000642.1:0-2569 GCA_964405625.1 uncultured Bryobacterales bacterium | reverse complement strand
GGGGGGGGGGCTCGTCGGACGACTGACCGCTGAGCGAAAACGGCGTCACGGCGAGGGACGCCAGGAAGAGGACCCACCAACGTGGGTGTTTCATGTCGAATTCTCCTAATGGTCTGCTAAATCATACGTCTCTACGTCAATTGCTCCTGTTCATCCAGAGAGGTTTCTGGTAACGTTTCAGAGTATAAGCGAAAAATTCGAAAATGCAACAACAAAATGATCCCGTCGAAACGGGAAATGGCGCGCCGTCGCCCCCCACATCACACCCCCGACTCATGCTTCAGCACCAACACCCCTAGCGGCGGCAGCGTCAGCGACAGCGTCGCCGGGCGGCCGTGGGTCGTCTCCGCCACGGCCTCCACGGCGCCGGCGTTGCCCGCGTCGGAGCCGCCGTAGATCGTGGAATCCGTGTTCATGATCTCGGTCCAATAGCCGCCTTGCGGAGCGCCGACTTTATAGCCGTGGCGGACCGCCGGCGAGAAATTACACACGAAGATCAGCGACTCCTTCGGGTCCAGGCCTTTGCGGATAAAGCTGATCACGTTGGAGTGGTTGTCGTTGCAATCGATCCACTCAAAGCCGCGCCAGTCGGAGTCCATCTGGTAGAGCGCCGGCTGGTTGCGCAGCAGTGAGTTCAAGTCCCGCACCAGGCTGTGCACCCCGCGGTGCGGCGCCGACTCCAGCAGGTGCCAGTCCAGGCTCTCCTCGTGGGTCCACTCCCGCCACTGCCCGAACTCGCAGCCCATAAAGAGCAACTTCTTGCCGGGGTGGCCGAACATATAACCGTACAGCGCCCGCAAGTTGGCGAATTTCTGCCAGTCGTCGCCCGGCATCTTAGCCAGCATCGAACCTTTGCCGTGTACCACCTCGTCATGCGAGAACGGCAGGATAAAATTCTCCGTGAAGGCGTAGAGCATCGAGAAGGTAATCGAATTCTGGTGATATTGGCGGTGGATGGGGTCTTTGGAGAAGTAACTCAGGATGTCGTTCATCCAGCCCATGTTCCACTTGTAGCCAAAGCCCAGGCCGCCCAGGTAAGTCGGCTGCGAGACCATCGACCACGATGTCGATTCCTCGGCGACGGCCAGCACGTCGGGGTGCTCGGCGTAGATGCGTTCGTTCAGCCGCCGGATGAACTGGATGGCGTCAATGTTCTCCTTGCCGCCGTACTGGTTGGGCACCCAGTCGCCCTCGTCGCGGCCATAGTCGAGGTAGAGCATCGAAGCGACGGCGTCCACGCGGAAGCCGTCGATGTGATACTGCTCCAGCCAGAACAGAGCGTTGCCGATCAGGAAGTTCGCGACCTCGCGCCGCGAATAGTTGAAGATCATCGTGTCCCAGTGCGGGTGGCGGCCCTGGCGCGGGTCGGCGTGCTCGTACAGGTGGCTGCCGTCAAAAAAGACCAGCCCGTGCGGGTCGTGCGGAAAGTGCGCCGGGACCCAGTCGATCAGCACGCCAATGCCCGCCTGGTGCATGGTGTCGACAAACTGCATGAACTCGTGCGGGGTGCCGAAGCGGCTGGTGGGCGCGAAGTAGCCGACCGTCTGGTAGCCCCAGGAGCCGTCGAACGGATGCTCAGTGATCGGCATCAGCTCCACGTGCGTAAAGCCCATCTCCTGGCAGTAGGAGGCCAGCCGCGGGGCGACATCCACATAGGTCAGCCAGCCGTTGCTCTCCGGCGCGCGCTGCCAGGAGCCCAGATGCACCTCGTAGGTGGACATCGGCGCGTCGTGGCGATGCTTGGGGCCGCGGGTGGACATCCACTCCTGGTCGCCCCACTCGTAGCCGTCGAGCTCCCACACCTTGCTGGCCGTGCGCGGACGCACTTCGGCGGCAAAGCCGTAAGGGTCGGCCTTCTCCGCCTCGTAGCCGTTGTATTGCGAGCGGATGAAGTATTTGTAGATCTCGCCTTGGCCGATGCCGGGCACGAAAGCTTCCCACACGCCGCTGTCGCCGCGCGAGCGCATCGGGTTGGCGTCGCGGTTCCAGCCGTTGAAGTCGCCGATGACGGACACCGAGCGGGCGTTCGGGGCCCAAACCGCGAATCGCACGCCGGGCTTGCCGTCAAGCTCGGTCAAGTGCGCGCCGAGCTTTTCGTAGCTGCGGAAGTGGTTGCCTTCGCCTAGCAGGTGCAGGTCGAAGTCGGTGAGAAACGGCGATTCCATGTTGCCTTCGATCATAACGAGGTCTGCTACCATACGCCGGGAAAGCGATGAAAATCTGGCAGATCCCGCGCTACGGCGAGCCCGAGGAGATGATCCTGGCCGAGGCTCCCGAGCCCGCTCCAGGCCCCGGCGAGGTCTTGGTTCGCAATCGCGCCTGCGGCTTGAATTTTTTTGACATTCTCAAGATTCAGGGCAGGTACCAGAGCAAGCCGGCGTTCCCCTTCACCGTGGGCTCGGAGGTCAGCGGCGAGGTGGCGGCGGTCGGCGAGGGGGTCGCGGGTTTCCGGGTCGGCGACAAGGTCATGGCGCTGCTGGAGCTTGGCGGGTTTGCGGAATACTCCGTGGCGCGCGCCGATCAGACCTTCCCGCTGCCCGCGGGCATGAGCCACGCGCGGGCGGCGGCC
>CAYOPA010000641.1:0-2588 GCA_964405625.1 uncultured Bryobacterales bacterium | reverse complement strand
GGCCACCTGCCGTCCCAGCCAGCGCGATCCCATCGTCGCGACCATGCCGCCCTTGAACACCAGATTGGCCATCGAGGCGACCAGCACCAGCCGCCAGCCGGTCGCCGTCTCCAAACCGCCCGTGTTGATCAGCTCCATCGTGGACAACGTGATCGCGTCCATATCGGTCAGCCCCGATATCGCCGCGACAACATACAGGCCCTGGTCCCCGAAATATGTCTTCGCCACGGCCACCGCGAGCAATACAAAGGCGTAGAGGAATCCGAAGCCGATCGCCGTTCGCAAGCCCGCCGGGCCGGCGACGGCGTTGAGCTCATCCGGGCTGCCGGCGAGCCGTCGCTGACAGACGTAGGCCAGCGCCATCATCACCAACATCATCGCGACCACCGGCGGAGCCGTTGCGCCGAACGCCCCCGGCGCCACCAGCGCGATCTCCGCCAGCACCCGCGCGAACACGACCGCGGAAGCGGTGACAATGATCGCCAGCGAAACGCGGTCGCCTCGATTGTCGGCGCCGCTGGACTGCGCGTAGCTCGCCGTTGTCGCCGTGCTGGAGATCAACCCTCCCAGCAAGCCCCCCGCCCAGGAACCGGCGCTCGGGCCCAGCAGCCTGAAGGCTACGAACGCCGCCAGGCTGATGCCCACGATCAGCACCACGATCAGCCAGATGCGGAACGGGTTCAGGACGCCGAACGGACCATAGGCCTCGTTTGGCAAAGCCGGCAGAATGACCAAGCCGATCAGCGCCAGGCGCCCCCCGGCCCGCAGATCGCTCTCCTCAATGCGGCCGACGAAGCCGTGAAGCTGTTCCTTGAACTGGAGGAGGACGGCCACCAGCCCGGTCGTCACGATGGCCGGCGTGACATATCCGACGGCCACGGATGCGCCGACGCCGTACATCACCAGCGCCGACATCTCCGTCGTCAGCCCCGGCCCGCCCGCGCCGGCGCGCAGCTTGGCCACGTTGGCGACGATCAGCATCGCGGTGACCGCGAGCAGCCCGGCGCCGATTGTCCAGGCGCCGAAGTCACGGGACAGCTCGCCGGCAAGGGCGCCAAACAGCGAGATCAGCGGAAAGGTCCGCACCCCTGCCACACGGCTCTTGCTCCACTCCCGCTGCAAGCCGATCAACAGCCCCAGCGCGACCGCGAGCAGCAGGTCTTCAATGACGGTAAGGTGCATTCGCCTACAACGGCAGAATCTCTTCGCGGTCCGGGTTGAAGTTGATGCGGCGCTTTTGCAGATAGGCGATGTTGCCCAGGTGCGACGCCTGCGCCGAACGGTGACCGACCCACACGTCGCCGTTGGGACGTCGCCGCGACTTCACGCAATCCACGAAGTTGTCCACGTGGTCCTGCGTCATGTCGCCGCTGGCCTCAACCTCAACCGGCGAACCCTCCAGCGGCGTAAACGTGAAACCCTTGCGATCGATGAACAGGCTGCCTTCGGTGCCCACGACCTCCACGGCGGCGCCCTTCTTGCCCGGCGCCAAGGTCGCCTCGAAAGTTGCCGTCCAGCCCTGGCGATAGTCCAGCAGGCACGCGATCGTGTCCGGCGCGGTGCGGCCGTCGTTGTAGTTGTAGACGCCGCCGGAAGCGACCGCCGCCACCGGATCGTCCTGGTCCATGAACATGTGGACGGCGTCGATCCAGTGGGTAAACAGGTCCGTGATTTGGCCGCCGCCGAACTCCAGGTAGGCGCGGAAGTTGAAGTACTTCTTGGGATCCCACTCCTGCCACTTCACCGGGCCCAGGAAGCGCGACCAGTCCAGGTTCGACGGCTTGGTCTCGGTTCCCTCCGGGTAGGGACGCAGGTGGGCCCCGTTGCCGTGCCACCAGGTCCGCGCCATGGTGACCTTGCCCAGCCGGCCGGTGTCAAAATACTCCCGCTTGGCCTGCAAGTAGTGCGCCGCCGAGCGCTGCTGCATCCCCACCTGGCAGACGCGGTCGTTGACGCGAACGGCCTTGACGATGCGCGGGCCTTCGTCGAACTCCAGCGTGAGCGGCTTCTCGCAGTAGATGTCCTTGCCGGCGTTGGCGGCATCGATGCAGGCTCCGGCGTGCCAGTGGTCGGGCGTGGCGATCAGCACGGCGTCCACGGATCTGTCGGCCAGCACGTCCTCGTGGAAGCGGTAACCCTTGGCGCCCGGAGCGATGGCGTTGGCCTCGTCGATGCGTGCGGGGTAGATGTCGCACAGCGCGGTGGTCTTGATCGAGTCGTTCTTGACGAACGAGCCGAGCACGCTGCGACCGCGCCCGCCGCAACCGATCAGCGCCAAGCCGATTTTGCCGTTCGCGCCGAGTATGCGTTGGTAGGAAGAGGCCGAGGCGGCCAAGGCCGTCATGGCGGTGCGGCGCAGCAGGCCGCGGCGAGAGTATCGGATGGTCGGCATCGGGCGGATTCTACCACAGGCGGGCGCCGCGAAAATTAGCCCAGGGCTTCAGCCCTGGGAGTTTTGGGGGGCGCTGCGGCAACCTCTGACCCCGGGCTGAAGCCCGGCGCCTGGAGTTTCTACATTCTGTCTGACCGGCGCCGGCAGGTGGCGCGCGGCTCCAGCCGAGCCGCGTCGTCGCGTATCGACGACGTTC
>CAYOPA010000640.1:0-2599 GCA_964405625.1 uncultured Bryobacterales bacterium | reverse complement strand
CGTCCGATCGCAGATCGAAGTTCTGACCAAGCGCGTGGCCGCCTTGAATGCGGAAGAGCCGGCCGAGCCGGAACCGGAACCGACTCCAACCTCGACCCAGACGGCGGGCCAACAATCGGCGGAGCGGCCCAACTCGGCCGGAATGGTACAGGCGATTCTGGGCGAACGCTCGAGAATTAAGGAAATTGAGCTGCAGATCGGGCTGCTCGACGACGCCGTGCGGAAAGCGCAAACCGACCGCCAAAAGCTGATGGCGCGCCTGGGCGAAACGCAATTCCGCCTCAGCCGGATTCCGATGCATGAGCAGGAGCTCTCCAAGGTCGTCCGCGACTATGACAGCTCTCGGCGCAACTATCAGTCGCTGCTCGACAAGCGCATCGAGGCGGACTTGGCAAGTGAGCTCGAGATCCGGCAGAAAGCGGAAAAATTTACGGTGCTTGAGCCGGCTCGACTGCCCGAGCGTCCCATTCGGCCCGACCGCGAGCTGTTGATGATGATTACCTGTGGAGCGGGCCTGTTCGTGGGCTGCCTGCTCGGCTTTGGCACGGAGCTGCGCGCCAACGTGCTGCTGGGAGAGTGGGAGCTTCCTCCCAATGTCACCGTCCTTGGGCAGGTGCCGCTGATTCAGCTCGATGGCGAAGCCGCCGAGGGTGCGGGCGCCCGCGGCAAGCGCGCAGGCTCGAAGACCGCGAAGCGGGCGTTGATCGCCTCCTCCGTCATCGTGTCGCTCGTCGTGGTGGCGGCCACCAGCTTCTACTTCGGCTGGATCAAGTTTTAGCAGCCTGAGAACAAACATGAGCGATATTTTTGACGCCATCAATCAGGCGGCGCCGACTCCTCCCGAGCCCAATCTGCCTCTCCGCGACGACCACTTCAGCGGTCTGGACCGTGACCCTTCCGTTCCAGCCCGGACATCGGCTTCGCCGGATCTGGCAATCGCCGGGCTGGCGGAGTTTGACCTCGGCGCTAGAGAGGATCTGCGCTCCATAGAGGTCAAGCTCAAGTCGCAGACCCCGCTGCTGCCTTTCGCCGGCGAAAATTCACAGGCCGGCGAGCAGTATCGCATCATCCGAACGCGCATCCTGCAGCACCAACTCCAACCCCGCTCGCTCGCGGTCTCCAGCGCGGAGTCCGGCGACGGCAAGAGCGTCAACGCGGTCAACCTGGCCGGCGTGTTGGCGCTGAATCCGGACACGGAGATCATTTTGGTGGACGCTGACCTGCATCGAGGCAGCTTGGCCCGTTATTTCGACGCGCCGGTCAAGCCCGGGCTGGCGGACGTGCTCTCCGGGACGGCCGCGCTGGCCGACTGCGTGGTCCGCGCCGAGCCGTATTCCAACTTGTTCTTCCTGCCCAGCGGCAAAGGCCGCGGCGGCCCGGCCGATATGCTCAACTCCAAGCGCTGGGACAACGTCGCCGCCGCGCTGAAGAGACAGTTCGATTTCGTGATCTACGACACGCCGCCAGCCGGCGCGGTCGCGGACTTCGACCTGATTCAGGCCAATTGCGACGGCGTGTTGCTGGTGGCCCGTCAAGATCACACCAACCGCATGCTTTGGATGCGGGCGCTGGAGTCGATTCCGGACAACAAGTTGATCGGCGTCATCATGAACTGTGTCAAGCCTTGGTTCCTGGGCCGCGGCTACGGATACTATCAGTACTACAATTACTCGAAGTACTACCGGCGCACATGAATCCGGCGTGGTAGGCCGCGGCGTAAGGTGCTGCGAAGCAGAGGGCGTCGGGCGGATCGCCCATGGCCGGGGTTGCATCGCCATCCGCGACGGAATAACCGAGACGCCGTTTCGGTTGTGCTCCGTCGATCTGGTCGGGCCTTGACGCCCATCCGGCGCTCCGCTCGGAACAGGAAAGGCGGATCAGCCGACCCCGCCGGCCTCCCCGCGGCGGGGCTCCGAAATCTCCGCCGTGATCGCCGATCCGGGCAAGTTGGCGTTAATAATAAAGGACTTAGAGGCTATTGTTGCGGTCGGAAGCATTTTCAAGGGAGCTCGGCCAGGCGGGCTTGCTGTACTGACATTCGGTGACCGAACCGTGGACCGGCGTCGCAAATACTGATTGCTCTTCCGCCGTCTTTGTGCTAATCTTCAGAACGAACAGGCGGCGATCCGGCTTTGCGGGCGCCGAGAAACAAAACAGAGGCGGGGGCTTCGTGTTGCTTTTAGCGGACATCCCGCCAAATCTTGTTCAAGCATGAGAGGGGAGGAGATTGAATGAAACTACTTATAGGCTCCCTAGCTGCGGTATTGCTTGCCATGGGAGCGGCGACTTTACAAGCCGGACCTGTGGCGCGCGCCGGAAATATCTATTCGAATACGTACTTCTTCGCTTACCCTGCTAGCCCGGCTCCGATTCAGATTACACCGACCTCCAGGACTAATCCCACGGCTTCGCAGCAGACCGTTCAGAACGCGGTGGCGACCTTGAACCCCCAAGCCAGCAATTTTCCAGGCGGGGCGAAAATGACCTCCTCGCCGGTCAACGTCATGCAGAGCTCGTTCTACTACAACCCTTACGCCTACGGCTCCATGTTTGGCTACTCGGGCTTCCATGGCGGTGCGGTGAGCTATCAGCGCGTCTT
>CAYOPA010000639.1:0-2600 GCA_964405625.1 uncultured Bryobacterales bacterium | reverse complement strand
CCCGGAGCTGCTCGATTGGCTGGCGCGGTTCTTCATCGACCAGGGCTGGAGCGTCAAGGCGGTCCACCGAGTGATTCTCTACTCGGAAGCCTACCAGCGCTCGGCGGATCACCCGCAGGCAAAGGTTTTGGCGGAGAAGGACCCGGAGAACAAGTACCTGGCCCGCTTCAGCCCCCGGCGTTTGGAGGCCGAAGAGCTGCGGGACGCGCTGCTGGCGGTTTCGGGCGAGCTGAGCGGGGATCGGGGCGGACCGGGGACGTATCCGCAGATCAATTCCGAGGTCGCCCGGCAGCCGCGGCACGCGATGGGCTCGGTGCAGCCGCCGTATCACGCCGCGCCGACGAAGGCGAAGCGGAACCGGCGGTCGTTGTATTCGTTCCAGCAGCGGGGGCTGATTGATCCGCTCATTGAGGGCTTCAATGGGGCGAACCCGGATCTGACCTGCGAGCGCCGGGAGGCTTCGACCGTGCCGACGCAGGCGTTTACGCTGCTCAACGGCGAGCTGTCGCACGATTTGGCGCTGGCGATGGCGACGCGGGTGGAGCGCGAAGCGGCGACGCTGGAGGAGCGGATAGAGCGGGCGTTCCGGCTGGCCTATGGGCGGGCGCCGGGCGAGCGGGAGCGCGCGCTAGCGATGGGACACGTGGACAACATGGCGGCGCTGTACCGGGACAACCCGGCCGGGCCGCGCAAGCCGGCGCCGCCGATTGTGCATACGATTACCAGCGAGCTCACGGGCGCGCAGTTCGAGTTCCGCCAGCCCGACGAGGTGGGCGAGTACGAGCACAATCTGCATCCAAGCGAGGTTTCCCCCGAGACGCGGGCGCTGGCGGATGTGATGCTGGCGTTGTTGAACTCGAATGAGTTTGCTTATGTGTACTGATTACAACGGTGGCGGTAGGAGATACCGTATTGAGCACAAGATCTGGTCGGTTGCCAAGATCTACGATCCAGTTGAGTACCGGGAATTTACATTTGCCCGATTTGGAAGCGACAAAGGAGCCTGGCTGGCAACAGCCGAGTTTGTCGGCCAGAACGGGAATGAAGCTCTGACGCAGTTCTATTCTGCGATCATCCCTCTCATTGATCGGATTGCCTATTTCAGACACTCGGCTATGTCATTGGCTGGCGCAAGCTGGCGCATCTATCGTCTCGATGATAACGAAGAAGGCATATTTGTGTTCCGAGCCAGAACTGCGACAAAACCACATGGCCTCATCCTAAACGAGTGGAATGTTCGTGATTTGGACTCGCTGGATAGCGTCGATTTGCGTTTACCACTATATTACATGCGCGAGGCGATGAACTGCGATCGTGCTACAACGAGACTGCAGGCGCTTTGCTCAGGCATAGAAGCGCTTGCGGGCGAAGTTCATAAACCTAAGAAGTGTTCCAAATGCCAAGTCTTGCTGCAATGCGACGGCTGCAAATCGGAACAGGGTGAGGTCAAGACCACTAATAACAAGCGTCTTCGTAAATTGCTCGGCAAGAGTGTGTACGGAGGTCTCTACGGCGAACATGGTTTGCGACATCGCATCAACCACGGATTGCGGCACACTCCCGATGAAGCAGCGATCGGGTGTGAAGCGGTCTACCAAGCTCTCAAGGTAGAAATCGACTCGATGGCATCGGTGACCCATGATAACGAACCACAAGACATACCGCGAACTTGGTCTCGTATCTTTGAAGTAACAGCGTACGCTAAGGTCCGTGAGAATGCGGAGATGCCGAACCTAGTTGATCTTGAAGTCGGTCCAGACCAGATTCCCCACACAATAGAGTTGGTCTATGGCTTCGATGACTACTGAGTTCAATCAAACGAAAATGCCGGAGGCACAATGTCGCAGAACCGCCCAGTCCTGACCGCTTCGCCCTCGCGGCGGCAGTTTCTCTACAACCTCGGGGCCGGGCTCGGCGCCGTGGCGCTGACGGCCATCACGCACCAGGAGCAGGCCCGCGCCGGCGTGCTCTCGCCCAAGCCCGGCCACTTCCCCGAGGCCAAGGCCAAGCGCTGCATCTTTCTGCTGATGGAGGGCGGGCCGAGCCACATCGACACCTTCGACCCCAAGCCCGCCCTGCAGCGGCTGCACATGACCGAGTTCGTCAAGGAGAACACGCGCTTTGAAGCCTCGATGAACACCGGTAAGCGCTACTTCGTGCAGAGCCCGTTTGAGTTTCGGCGCGCCGGCAAGCTGGGCGTGGAGATGAACACGCTGTTCCACGATCTGGCCGGTCACGCCGACAAGATCTGCTTCTACCGCGGCTTGCAGGCCGAGAGCGTCAACCATCCGACGGCGTTGTACCACCTCAACACGGGCAACCGCTTTGGGGGCGATCCCGCGATCGGCTCGTGGGTGACCTATGGGCTCGGTACGGAGAACCAGAATCTGCCTGCGTTTGTGGTGTTGCCCGATGTGGCCTACCCGCAGGGCGGCGCGGCGAACTGGTCGAACGGCTTTCTGCCGGCGTATTTTCAAGGAACGCCGCTGCGGGCGCAGGGAGCTCCGGTGTTGGACATGAACCCGCCCGAGCACGTCAGCCCGGCCCAGCAGCGTGCGAACTTAGACTTCTTGGGCGAGCTCAACCGGCTGCACATGGAG
>CAYOPA010000638.1:0-2604 GCA_964405625.1 uncultured Bryobacterales bacterium | reverse complement strand
GCATGGCTGCTGGTCGTTGTGCGCCCGTCCGTGGTGACGCCCTGTGGCGATCCCGTTTAGGAGTCTACCGAGTTCCGCACGACCGGGCCGCCGCCGCCGCAGCTAGAACCCGCTGTGGAGGAACTGCTGTGCCCAAAAGAAAACGCACCAAACCCGCCCGCTTGGCGGCGCCCGCTGTATTGCGACGCGATGCCGCCGGTATTGACATCGGAGCGACTCAAATCCATGTCGCTGTCGGCGCCGATTGCGATCCGCAACCGGTCCGTACGTTCCCAAGTTTCACCGCTGATCTGCAGCGGCTCGCCGATTGGCTTGCTCAGTGCGGTGTGGCGACGGTGGCAATGGAGTCGACCGGCGTCTACTGGATCCCGCGATTTCAGATTCTCGAGGCGCGCGGCTTCGAGGTTTGCCTGGTGAACGCCCAACACGTCAAGCACGTACCCGGCCGCAAAAGCGACGTTCTGGATTGCCAATGGCTGCAGTATCTACACTCGGTGGGGTTATTACAAGCTTCGTTTCGCCCGCCGAGTCAAATCTGCGCCCTGCGATCCCTGGTGCGCCACCGCCAGAATTTGATTCGCTACGCCGCCAGCCATACCCAGCACATGCAGAAGGCGCTCGATCAGATGAATCTGCAAATCCATCACGTGCTCAGCGACATCACCGGTGTGACGGGGCGGAAGATTCTCGATGCGATCTTGGCTGGCGAACGCGATCCCAAGCAGCTAGCACGGCTGCGCGACCGGAGGGTCAAGGCTCAGATCGAGACAATCGAAAAGGCTCTCGAAGGCGACTACCGCCGCGAGCACTTGTTTGCCTCGCGGCAGACAATTCGAATCAGCGACCAACGGAGTATGAGTGCGTCTCGAACTCCGCGCGAGGAAGATGAAGACTGAAAATACGACACTTAGGGGCTGCGGTACGGAGCCAGCCGGAGTGGGGCCGACCTTCAATTGGGACGGAATTCGGACATCCGCGCGGAGCGACAACGAGATCGACGTAAGCTTGCCTTCGGAGATCTTTCATTTCACCCCCACCAGCTCATCTTGGCTCAACATGGTCGAGCGGTTCTTTCGTGACTTGACGCAGAACCGTTTGCGACGCGGCGTGTTTCGCGATGTTCCGGAGTTGGTCGAGGCGGTCGAGGGCTATAACGATAACTCCAAGTCCCTCATCTGGACCGCCAAGGCCTCCGACATCCTCTCCAAGGTTAAGCGCGCCCGCAGGGCCCTGGATAATGTGCAAAGCGTGTGACGCAGACCCCTAATCCTTCCCCATCCCAATCAACCCTTCCCGCACATGCTTGAACTCAAAGTGCGCCGGATTCACCGCCGTCGCGCCGGGGCTGTCCACCGGAATCAGCTTCGAAGCGATCGGCTCATAGGCCGCCCGCGGCGCGATGGCCCCTTTGAGCACGATAATCTTCTGGCGCTCCACATAGACGCCATTGCTGATGAGCTGGTGGGCGCTGTTCGGGCTGGAGCGTTCGGTCGTCACCAACAGCAGGCTGGGCTCATCCAGCGTCGAGCCGTCCACGTGGATCACCGCCGTCTTGCCCATCTTCCAGTAGCGGCCGCCGCCGTGGCGCACCTCGGGCTCGATGTAGTCGCCGATGTGCAGCGAGCGCACGTGGCCTTGGATGCGCACCGGCTTGCCGTGCATGTGGTCGGTCTTGCCGCCGACGGGCATGTCGAACGCGCCGCCGATGCCGGCTTTCGCCGCGGCCTCGTAGGCTTCCGGATCAGCGATCACCATCACCCAGCCCTGCGCGTTCTGTTTGACCAGCTCTTCCAGAATGAACGTGCTGTCGCCCGGCGTGCCGCCGCCGATGTTGTCGCCCATGTCGATCAGCCCGACGGGCCGGCCGTCATGCTCCATCGCCAGCTTAACGGCTTCAGCCGGGCTGGGCTCCTTGAGCACGATGTCGTCGCGCGTGGCCCACATCATGTCCGACAGCCGCTTGGCCTCGCGCTCGGCCAGGTCGGGGTCGTTGTCGGTGGCCACCACCACGGTCGGCCCCATCCAGTAGACGTCGGAATACTGGTAGCCGCCGGAGACGCTCACGGCCAGAATTTTCGGGTTTTCGGCCTCCAGGCGCTTGCTCTCTTCCACGATGGGCAGCAGCGGCCGCGACTTGGTGTGCTGGAAGACGATGTTGTAGACCATCGGCGGCTTGATGAGCGTCTGCGTCGGCTTGACCTCGCCGCGCACCATGCGGGCCATGATCTCGGCCGCCTGGACGCCGCGGTCCTTGGTGTCGATGTGCGGGTTTTCCTTGAAGGTGATCAGGACGCTCGAATCGCGGATGATGTCGGGCGTAACGTTGGCGTGGAAGTCGTGGGTGACGATGATGGGCATGTCCGGCCCAAAAGCTTCGCGGACGCGGCGGGTGATCTCGGCGTCGCCGGACGGGAAGCTCTCGACGACCATCGCCCCGTGCAGGGCCAGCAGAATACCGTCGAGCTTCGGCGCGGCTTTTAGGCGCTTGAGAATCTCGGCCATCAGGGTCTCGAAGGCGTGGTCGATGACGGGGCCTTCGGGCGTGGCGCGGGTGACGAGGGTGGGGTGGAGCTCCAGGCCGAACTGCTTGGCCCCGGCAATGTA
>CAYOPA010000637.1:2150-2617 GCA_964405625.1 uncultured Bryobacterales bacterium | reverse complement strand
TTCTCGCGCAACGCATGGCCGAGGGGAAGGCGCTGTTCGAGCCGGGCGCCGTCGTCGCGCTCAACTTCCCATCGCCTCCAATCCCGGACTCGCCAAAGCCATCGGTCTGACAGGTGATTCGATTTGGAATCGCGAGACAACGCCATCCACGCCGTGCCAGTCGTCGAGCAGCTCGGGCAGCAAGTCCAACGCCTCGACCACCTGTTCGAGCACGTCGACCGATAGCTCGACATCCACGAACGTCGTCGCCCCTGGCTGCACGACGACTCACTTGCGCGGGTCCTGGAAGCCCTGCGCCTCGACGCTCAGATCGTTGACACCAGTGGACAACAGCGGAAGCACGAAGGCTCCTTGCTCGCGCCGGTCACGGAACGTTCAAGCGGGTAGCCGTGTTCCTCGCGACGACCCGCGCCCCGCTCACGGCCTCGCCCGATGGATCACGAATCTCCCCGGCGATTCCGCCAGCC
>CAYOPA010000637.1:0-2140 GCA_964405625.1 uncultured Bryobacterales bacterium | reverse complement strand
AATTGAGCGCGCGATGGTCGCCCTCCGGCACCCAGCAGACCACAGGGAAGAAGCTCAACACGCAGACAACTCGCAGGCATGAAGGCCCTCCAGCAGCGTTCAGAACCGGGCGCAACCGGCCGAAGATCGACCTTCTATCCGCCCGAGTCCGCGAGAGCGGAGAACCTCGAAACCGCAGCATGATCTCCGGCGCTTCCCATGAGGTTTTCCGTAAAATTTGGCTCTTGTTTCGCGGACGCCTATGAACCGAACTCTGGACACCGGAACGACCGAATCGCCCACCAAGGATACGGCCGCCATGCGGAACCCGCTCCAGCAGCACTACACCCCGCAGGAAGTCGCGAAGAAGTGGAGGGTGTCGACCGACACCGTGATCCGCGAGCTAGCTGGAGAGCCCGGCGTACTCATGTTCGGAAGCGAGGAGCCCAAACTAGGGCGCAAGCGAGGTAAGCGCACCATTCGAATCCCGGAGAGCGTATTGCGCCGAATGTACGAGCGGCGAACCAGGCGATGAGCGGTACAATCAAGGCCGACATGCCGCTTTACGCGTTTCGCCGGCACGCTCCGCGATGCAAGTTCTACGGGCGTGCGGACGCTCGCCAGAGGAACAAGTGCAGTTGCCCGGTTTGGGTGGACGGTTACTACGAAGAACGCCGAATCCGGCGTTCGCTAAAGACGCGGTCCATGTCCAAAGGTCGGGCAAAGCTGGCGGCGATCGAGGAAGATCTGGCCTCCGGTCAGGTGCAGGACCGGGATCGCACGACTCGCGATGCCACGGAAGCATTCGAAGACTACTGCAAGAGCGAGCTTGCCTTCTCGACCTACCGCAAGAACCGCAATGTCATGCGGCAACTGCGCACGTTCGCTGAAGCGTACCGAATCAACCGCGTCCGAGACTGGACCACGGAAATGCTGGATCGCTACCGCGCGAGTCGCGAAATTGGCCGGATTACGGCCCTGAAAGAGCTCGAGATCATCCGTCAGTTCTTCAGGTTTTGCCAAGATCGCAGGTGGAGCAAGAGCAACCCGGCCGCCGCGATCAAGACACCCCGGAACGTCCGGCCTACTGACAAGCGGCCCTACACTCGAGCTGAGTGGTCCGCCATCTGGGCGGCCTCCGACGCGTTCGGCCGGACGGGCTACGAACGACAGCGGGCAAGAGCCATGCTCTTGCTGCTCCGCCACACGGGGCTCCGCATTTCTGATGTCGCCTTGCTGGAGCGTGGCCGCGTCGAAGACGGCAGGATTTGGCTTCGTACTCTGAAGACTGGGGGCGAGGTTTACTTGCCGTTGCCCGATGATGTGCTCGCGGTCCTTGAGGCGCTGCCTAGCCCTCGGAACGCTCCAACCGGCGGCTCGCCCTTCTATTTCTGGAACGGGACGAGCAGCAAGCGAGCGGCTGTCGGAAGCGCAGAGCGGATGCTAGCGGCCGTCTTCCAGAAGTCCGGCGTCGTAGGCGCCCATGCCCACCGCTTCCGCCACACTCTGGCTTCCGACATCCTTGCCGGCGGCGGAACGATGCAGGATGTCGCTGACGTGCTCGGGATTTCGATCAGGGTTGCGCAGCAGAGCTACGCCAAGTGGACTCCGAGCCGCCAGGCCCGAATCGACCACCTTATGCGAGCGGTTCAAAACCTGGGAGATCCAGCGACGGAACCGGACGAGCGCTGGCTGCAATAGCTCCTCGCTGCGAGCTTCCTCTGAACTCCGAGAAACCCGTCAACCACGGCTGCCGAGAGCTGGCTAAGGCCGGAGTTGTGCGAGAGAAAGTCACATATTGGTCACACTCGCTGGGATGGAATCTGCAAGTGTCTCAAATCAATAAAGTTAAGTGTGGTGCGGAGAGGGGGACTCGAACCCCCAAGAGATTGCTCTCACTAGCACCTCAAGCTAGCGCGTCTGCCAGTTCCGCCACCTCCGCACGTTTAGAATCAACGCTTTAATGGCGCTGATTTCTGCGGCGAACTGCTTTTGGCCTTGTTTTGGCCTTGCGGTTCGGAATCAAGGCTGGCAAGGTGGTGCTCCAGCCGTTCCGCACCTGCGAGCAGATCGCGCTCGTCCGTAACATTGTAGCGCTGGAAGACCGTTCTTGTCTTTGGACTTGCCCCCAATTTTGAGACAAGCGGTTAAGACTCATAAT
>CAYOPA010000636.1:0-2626 GCA_964405625.1 uncultured Bryobacterales bacterium | reverse complement strand
CTAGCCTCTATTACGACAGGGGCAGCACGGTTTTTCTGACGGGCGGAAACCCGAACGCGCAGATCATCGAACAAACCGCCGGAGGCATCGGCCTGCTCGGCGTCTTCGACGACAGCTCCACCGTGATCCCGGAGCCGAGTACGTGGCTGCTCGTAGTCACCGGCCTCGGCGCCGCGGGTTTCTTCAGGCGCCGTAGGTCTTGAGTCCTGCGCCTCCGGCGCGTCGTCCGGCGTCCGCAGTAGTCTCGTGCTCGACGGACAAGAATGTCCGTCGCTACTGTCGGATTAGCTCGCCATCTCGCGCTCTTCGGCGTACCTGTCCGACAGCGCCTTCTTAAGCTCCTTCGGAAACACCTTGATGAACCGCGGGATCATCTGCTCCCAGTGGTCGAGCACCCATTGCCCCTTGGGGCTGTTGGTGTATTGCGCGTGCCGCTCAATCAGCGCCTTGACCTCGGCCTGGTCGGCCGGATTGTCAAACGGATCGCAGTCGACCATGGCGGGATTCACGCACTTCTCCCGAAACTCCCCGGATTCGTCCAGCACGTAGGCAATGCCGCCCGACATGCCCGCGCCGAAGTTGCGGCCGGCCGCGCCGAGAATCACAACCTTGCCGTTGGTCATGTATTCGCAGCCGTGGTCGCCCACGCCTTCCACCACCACGGTCGCCCCGGAGTTGCGGATGCAGAAGCGCTCGCCCGCCATGCCGTTGACGAACGCTTGACCGCCGGTCGCGCCGTAGAACGTCACGTTGCCGATGATCATGTTCTCTTCAAAGACGAACGTCGAGCCGTCCGGCGGGGCGATGATGAGCTTGCCGCCCGACAGGCCCTTGCCAAAGTAGTCGTTGGCGTCGCCGCGCACGGTCAGCGTCAGCCCCGGCGAGGCCCAAGCTCCAAAGCTCTGGCCCGCCGAGCCCTCGAAGTCGATCCAAACCGTGTCCTCGGGCAGCCCCTCGGCTCCGTAGCGACGGGCGATCTCGGCGGAGAGCATCGTGCCGGCGGTGCGGTTGATGTTGCGGATCGGGTAGCCGAAGCGCACCTTCTCCTGCTTTTCGAGCGCCGGTTTGGCGCGCGCGATCAGGTCGTTGTCTATCTGCTCGGCGATGGCGTGATCCTGCTTTTCGGTGTGGCTCCGGGAGACGCCCTTGTCCACGGCCGGGTCGAAGAAGACCTTCGAGAAGTCCAGCCCCTTGGCCTTCCAATGCTCAATCGCCTTGCGGGTGTCGAGCCGGCCAACCCGCCCAATCATCTCGTCGAGCTTGCGGAAGCCCATCTTCGCCATCAGCTCGCGCACTTCCTCGGCGACGAAGAAGAAGAAGTTGATGACCTGCTCGGGCGTCCCGGTGAATTTCTTGCGCAGCTCCGGGTCCTGCGTCGCGATGCCCACCGGGCAGGTGTTCAGGTGGCACTTGCGCATCATGATGCAGCCCACCGAGATCAGCGGCGCCGTGGAGAAGCCGAACTCGTCGGCCCCCAGCAGCGCGCCGATCACCACGTCGCGGCCGGTCATCAGCTTGCCGTCCACCTGCACCCGGATGCGTCCGCGCAGGTCGTTCATCACCAGCACCTGCTGGGTTTCCGACAGCCCCAACTCCCAGGGCGTGCCGGCGTATTGGATCGAGCTGACAGGGCTGGCGCCGGTGCCGCCGTCGTGTCCGGCGATCAGCACCAAGTCGGCATGGCCCTTTGAGACGCCCGCCGCGACGGTGCCGACGCCGACTTCGCTGACGAGCTTGACCGAGACGTTGGCGTTCACGTTGGCGTTCTTCAAGTCGAAGATCAGTTGCGCCAGATCCTCGATCGAGTAGATGTCATGGTGCGGCGGCGGCGAGATCAGCCCCACGCCGGGCGTGGAATGCCGCAGCCAGCCGATGAACTCGTCGACCTTGTGGCCGGGGAGCTGCCCGCCTTCGCCGGGCTTGGCGCCTTGCGAGATCTTGATTTGCAGCTCATCGGCGTTGACCAGGTAATTCGCGGTGACGCCGAAGCGACCCGAGGCGACCTGTTTAATCGCGGAGCGCTTGGAGTCGCCGTTGGGCTCCGGCGTAAACCGAGCCGGGTCTTCGCCGCCCTCGCCTGTATTGGACCGGCCGCCGATGCGGTTCATCGCGATCGCCAGCGTCTCGTGGGCTTCCTTGGAGATCGATCCGAAGCTCATGGCCCCGGTGCAGAAACGTTTGACGATCTCCGAGGCGGGCTCGACCTCTTCGAGCGGCACGGGCTCGTCGGCGTACTTGAGCTCAAACAGTCCGCGCAGCGTACACAACGACTGGCTCATGTCGTTGATCGTGTCCGAGAACTCCTTGAACGTGGAGTAGCTCTTGGCGTTGACGGCGTGCTGGAGC
Source organism: uncultured Bryobacterales bacterium (assembly GCA_964405625.1). Lineage (GTDB taxonomy): Bacteria > Acidobacteriota > Terriglobia > Bryobacterales > UBA6623 > RI-231. The sequence continues at coordinate 280 of CAYOPA010000636.1, read as the reverse complement.
TTGGAGACCGACAGCGGGTTGAACAGGTGCTTTTCGCCGCGCACCCGGAACTGGTACTTGCCGCCGACGTCAAGCTCAATGTCGGACTCCGACAGCGGCAGGTAGGCGTGCCGATGCCGCGCGAGGCTCTCCCGCGCGATCGTCTCCAGGTCCACTCCCTGGATCTGCGAGGTCGTGCCGGTGAAGTACTTGTCGATGACGGACTGGCTGAGGCCCACGGCCTCAAAAATCTGCGCGCCGTGGTAGCTCTGCACCGTGGAGATGCCCATCTTGGACATCA
>CAYOPA010000635.1:2247-2636 GCA_964405625.1 uncultured Bryobacterales bacterium | reverse complement strand
TTTCGGCGTCTCGATCCCGAACGGGTCGACCTCGATGATTACCAAGATCAAGGTTCGCAAGAAAGAGGTCGAGGTGCAACTCGACGGCGGCGGCTACAGCGGACCCAGCGGGCCCGGCTATGTGGACACCACTGTGCGAAAGTCCCAAGCTGAGCGCGACCTTGAAGCTGCGATGAAAACGGCGGACGAGGCCACGAAGAAGCGCCTTCGCGACAGTCTGCGCGATCTGCAGAACGCGCGCCGGCGCGAAGAGACCCGGCTGAAGGCCGAAGCCGAGCAGGCTCGGGTATTGGCCGAAGCCGAGATCCGCGAAAAGCGCGCTCGCAGCGGCTCCCGATTTAACGTCCGCTTCGCCGAACGGGTGCCGGAGTCGGCCATGACCCCGGAAG
>CAYOPA010000635.1:1392-2237 GCA_964405625.1 uncultured Bryobacterales bacterium | reverse complement strand
GGAGCCAGTGATGCGACTGGAGGGCGCCGCCCCCGAGCCGGCAGCCGCGGCGGTCAGCGCTCCGAGGTCGCAGCCCGCTCTGGCCGCACCCGCCGCCGACATCGGTAATCCGATGGCGCTGCGCAAGGGCATGTCCGAAGCTGACGTGCGCACGATCCTCGGCGAACCGGCTGACCGCAGCGAGACTTCCGCCGGCGGATTGTCCATCGTATCGGCGCAGTATTTGCTGAAAGGCGGTTTGGTGGCGGCGAAGTTTGCCGAAGGGGCGTTGGTGAGCTGGACTATATCGAGCCGCTGAGTTACGGTATTTGGTCGCATATTTACACTTGTAAAACCATCTCGACAAGGAGGTAATTTACTGCCTTCAGTGGGTAAATGAACGAGGTTTCAGGTTAATATTTTCTTGGCGGCCGAACTATACGGTGCGCCGGAGGATAGTTCCATGAAACACTTGTTTTCCACCAATGCAGTACATGGCGCCTTGTTGGCCGCCCTGTTGACTTTCGCCGCGGGCGGCTCGCTTTGGGCTCAGCCGCTCAACCCGGGCAACGCCGGCGTCGACGTGATTCCCCGATCCGGGGTGATCGACTCGCCGGGCCACTACGTGCTCAATCGCGACTTAACGCCCTCGGCGAATGCTTCCGGGCCCGGGTTGACGATCCGCTCCCATGACGTGACCGTGGACCTCAACGGGCGCTCGATCGTCGGCGCCGGTCAGATGGTCGGGGTCGGCATCCTCATCGACGGCGTCCGAGGCGTCGCCGTCCGTAACGGCAAGGTTGCCGATTTTCACTTCAACATAGAGGTTCGCAACAGTTACAACATAACGCTGGAGGACCTGCAAA
>CAYOPA010000635.1:1068-1382 GCA_964405625.1 uncultured Bryobacterales bacterium | reverse complement strand
AAATCCGCGGCCAGGGCATCCTGCCGAATGCGCCGCCCCCGGAAACCGCGATTATGGTCGTGCAGTCTTCCAACGTCGTGATCCGCAATAACAGCATCCTCAACACCGGCCTCGGCATTTTTGTTAGGGGCGGCGGTAGCATGGGTAACCGCATTGTCGGCAATACCATTACGGCCACGCGTAACGGCATCTTGGGTATCTGCTACAATCCGACGCCGACCGACCAGCGCGGCCCCCGCGGCGATCTGATCGACGGCAATCTGCTGACCGGCTTCGGGATCATCTGGCCGCCCACCGTCTCGACCGTGATCGGT
>CAYOPA010000635.1:0-1058 GCA_964405625.1 uncultured Bryobacterales bacterium | reverse complement strand
ATGTCGATGTACAACGTCATCCGAGGCAACACGATCGCCTACAGCGCCGGCGGCAGGGGCTTCGACCTCCGTAACGACACCAACCAGAACGTCGACAACATCAACGTACCGCTGCCGTAACGCGGTCCCTGCGAAATTGTCCAGCAAACTCACTGAAACCGCGGCGGCTCGGGCATCTCGCCCGGGCCGCCTGTGATTGTTGGGGCGGGCCGGCGGCTCTGAAAGTTTTGCGCCGCGTTTCCGGCGGTTTCGCTTATCCTAAGCGCGGAGGTTTCGGGTCCCATGTCGAACAAGGAACGCTCGGTCAAGTTTTTTGAAGTGGTTTGGAACGACCGCAATGACGACGCGCTGTCGGGATTTCTGCATCCCGACGTCGTGGCCAATCTGGAAGGAGGCGTGGTCTGTCGCGGGCTCAATGAGTTCCGGGCTTGGCGCGACGAGGTCCTTTCCGCGTTGCCGGACCTACGCATGGAGATGCTCGACGCCATCGCTGAAGACTCCAAGGTGGTCGTCCGCTGGAGAGCGACCGCAACCGTGGGCGGCGAGCCGCTGGCCGTCGATGGGATGACTTGGCGGCTGCACAGCGGCGACAAGATCGTGGAGGGCGCCGACGCCTGGAACAAAGGCGCCTTGGACACCCGTCTGGCGGCCGGAGATTAGCCGGTTTAATGTCTGCGGCGGCCCAAAAGACGGGTCCCCGGCGAAAAAGCCGGAGACCGCTGGGAAAGTCGCTGCGCGCTCTCCTATCGCTTCCCCAAAAACGATCTTCCAAAACCACTTGCAGAGCGGCGTGATTCAGTGTATGCTGGCGCAGATCCTCTCAGTGGGGGGTATCAAGCGCTCGCAACGATGGCATGCATCCGCGTAGGCGCCCGTTCGCTCAAGTACCGGGACCGCGCGGGGGAACACGTTCGGAAAACAGGGGTGAACGATGATTACTTTTCGTTTGATCCGCGCCGCTGCATTGGCGCAGTTGTTTTGCTTGTGCGCCTTCGCCCAAACAGGGCAAGGCATTCTGACGGGGCTGGTCACCGACCCATCCAGCGCCTCCGTTCCGG
>CAYOPA010000634.1:0-2656 GCA_964405625.1 uncultured Bryobacterales bacterium | reverse complement strand
ACCGCCGCGGAACGATCGCGCCCGGTAGGTGGGCGGATCTAACCGTGCTCTCCGGCGATCCTCTGACCGCGCCCGAGGCTGAGATCCCCAAGATCCAGGCTTCGATGACGATCATTGCCGGAAAAATCGTCCATGAGCGAGCGCCGTCGGCTGCCGAATAGACGTGGGCTTCAGCAAGCTGGAGTTGCAGGAGCGCCGGCTCATGATCTCCGGCCCGGTACGATTTCCAGATCCCCTCGCCGCTGCGGTAAGCCCAACCGCCAGTGCGCCCGCCCCGAACGGCGCGGGCCATCCCCAGCTTCGCCTGCTGCGCAAAGTCAAGGGCGGCAGCGTTTCCAAATCGTTCTCCACGCCCGCCGGCTTGTCCGCGCCACGCGCGCCCGGCGCGCAGCCTCACAGCACGCCCAAAATCCAGCCTTCCTCTTCCTCAGCCTGGCGGCGCTGGTCGTCGGTGAGCTCCGGCGGCCCGGCGAAGTAGGCTTCCAGGCGGCCTTTGCGGTCCAGGTCCCGCAGCCAACGCGAGATCGTGCGCGCCTGCGCTGCGTCCTTCACCTCGCCCGCGCGCGGCTCGGGAATTCGTAAGGATGGGTAAATCTCCACAAATACCGCCTCCGGCCGGTCCGGTGCGCGCAGACCCGTCTCAAAGGGCCAGACCGCAGTCCGGCCCTGCAGCATCGGGTGGTTGAGCAGCCGTGCCAGCCGCGGAATGCCCAGCAGCGTCTGGGAGCCGACCGAGCCGCTGGTGTAGAGCTTCCAAACCGGTTGCGAGCGGCGCAGGCGCTGTTCGCAGATTCGCCGCTCCGGCAGGCCGGCAAACGAGGCGTCGCTGCGCCCCGAGCCCAGGAATGGTCCCTGCTCGCCGGCCGGGCAGCCCCAGAAGGGCCCGCGGCCGTTGGAAAGCCGCTGGTTGAAGTGCGCCGCCGCCTCAAAGCGGTTATTGGCGTTGGTCGCGCGATCATCGATCCTAGCGGTCAGCTCGGTCCAGGCCGCGCGCCACGCCGACCCCGTCAAGCCCAACGCGCTCGCGAATCCCGACGGATACCCAAAACCGAAATCCAGCCCGACCAGGATGCGTCGGCCACGTCCGATCTCCGCCGCCAGCAGTTCCGCTAGGCGGCCCATGGCGGCGGCGCGGGTGGAGGGATTCTCCAGTGTCGCTCCCTCGGGCGAATCCAGGCGCAGCCAGATGCTATCGGGGCCGGTCTTGGGTCGTCCCGCCGCGCTCCAGTCGACGATGAGGTAGCTATCAAACACCAGGGCGCTAGACCAACCCGGTTAGCTTGTCCTGATAGGTGGGGAACGGCTCCGTGCGAGCGCCCAACGCTTCATGCGCCAACGTCGTGTAAAGATCGCCGAGCGTGCCGGTCGTCCAGGTATGACGACCAGTCTGCAAACCCCCGGCGTGACCGGCTAGAATCAGGGCCAAGTCGTTGTTTTTATGTGGATTGGCTTCGGCATGCTCGTGCGCGAAGACGATCAGCGTGTGATCGAGCAGGTTGCCGTCGCCCTCCGGCGTGGACTTGAGCTTGCCGACCAGGTAGGCGAGCTCTTCGACGTGCCAGCGGCAGATGTCGCGCAGAATTCGCATCCCGCGCGGAGTCTCGACCTCGCCGTGGGTGTATTCGTGGTGTCGCTGCGCGGTCAGGCCCAGCCAGGGGAAGCGCGTCAGGCCCTGGCACTTGGTGAGCATGTAGCTGGCCACGCGCGTCTGCCCCGAGGCGAAGGCATGCACGAGCAAGTCGCTTTGCAGCTTGGCGATACGCGGATAGTCGCGCATGTCGCCGGCTTCGGACGGGCGCTCCACCGGGCGCGCATACTCCGGCGGCAGGCCCGCTATCGAGCGCTCCAGCTCACGCACGGAGCTCAGATACTCTTCCAGCCGCACCTTGTCGGTCGGGCTTAACCCTGCCTCCAGCGCCGCCGCGTCGTCGCTCACCGCGTCGAGCACACTGCGCTTGCGGTTGACCCACCCTTCCTCGCGCGCGCCGAACAGCCGGTCGAACAGCCGGTGCGGAATCAGCTCCGGCGGCAGCGGACGGTCGCGGTCGGCCCAGCTCATGTTGCGCTGAATGGACTCGCCGAAGGACTCCTGGCAGACGCCGACTTGCAGCGAACGAAAGCGCGTATCATCCCCAATTCCGGCGGCCACGTACTGATCGAACGAAGGCCCGCCCGCCCCGCGCCCGGTATAAACCCGCCCCGACAGCAGCGCGCTCATCGACGGATAGTGACTGTTGCCCGGCCCGGGCAGCCGCGCCGCCGCCGAGTCCAATCCCGTTATCACGTGGATGTCGTCGCGGAAGCGCGCCAGAGGTTGCAGGCACGGGGTGATCTCGAACGCCTCTCCCAACTTCCGCGGCTTCCAGTACTTTTCGGGGATGCCATTGCCGTTGAACCAGAAGACCAGGCGGGAGTCGACGGGCTTCTCGTCGGCGCGGCGCGCAGCGGCGTAGGCCGTGCCACCGGCATTGAACATCGCCTCCAATGCGGGCAGCCCAATCCGCACGGCGGCCCCCGTGGCGGTGACGCCCCGGAGAAAGCTGCGGCGGCTGAGCGACTGAGAGAACGGCATGTCGATCCGTGAGCATTATAACGCCTACCAGCCCGTGGCGGAAGGGCCGATTTTCAGGCGGCGATGGCGAACGGCGAGATCGAT
>CAYOPA010000633.1:0-2663 GCA_964405625.1 uncultured Bryobacterales bacterium | reverse complement strand
GCGCGACCGGCTCGGGTGTGGCCGCCGCCGGCTGCTCGGAGGAATTCTGCCCACAGGCGAATCCCACGGCCAATGCCACAATCAACACGCCGGTCAACGCAACCAGCCGCAACGACCACAATTCCCGCATGAGCCCTAGTATACCGGCCGCGAGGTTTCAAACAATACCCGCCGGCTGAAGCCGGGCGGCTCGTGGTTGAGCAAGGGAGCCGCCCAGGTTTACCCGGCGGGCAGCGATGAGGCGCGGCGCCCGCCGGCTGAAGTCGGGCGGCTCAACAGGCGATCAGACCATGTCGAAGATCTCGGAGTGGGAGCGTGTCAACGGGACGCCGATTTCATACAGGCCCTTCTCCACGGCTCGGAGCATCGGGTTCGGCCCGCACAAGAAAAACTCGCCTTGCAGCGCGACCGGCGACAGACGGCGCTGCAGCAGCTTCGCCGAGATGAAGCCCCGCTCGCCCGTCCAATCCTCCGGCGGATCGCCGAGCACGTGCACAACCTCCAGGTTCAGCCGCTCGCGCAGCTCGTCAAGCTCCTCGCGAAACACGACCCGGTCCCAACACTCGTTGCCGTATACGAGCGTCAGGGGTCGCTTGTCGCCGCGGTCGGCCAGCGCTCGCAACATGCTGATCATGGGAGCGATCCCGATCCCGCCGGCGATGAAAACGAAAGCCGGCGCATGGGGGTAGCGGTCGACAGAGAAGACGCCGAACGGGGCGTCGATGTAGGCCGTCTCGCCCGGCTGGATTGTGCCGATCGTGCGAGTGAAGTCCCCGAGCTCCTTGATCGTGAATTCCAGTCGTGGTCCGCGCGTGGGGGTCGACGAGAACGAGAAGGGATGCTCGCGAAGCTGATAGGGCGACGCCCGCAAGGTCAGCCAGGCGAACTGTCCCGGCTCGTACTGCATCGGGGGCGTGGCGCCCGCCGGTTCCACGACGACCGTCCAGACTGCGCCGCGTTCCTTGCGCACCTCCAGCACGTTGTACGGCTTGCGCGAGATCAGATAGGGCTTGATGACCCGCAGGTACAGCAGCAACAGCAGCCAGAATAAGGCCGAGGCGTTCCACGCCAGCCGCTTGACGGGCTGCTGAAGGTAGTAGCCTGAGCCGTCAATGTGGAGCAGCGCCAACAGAAACGCGGCCGCCGCGATCAGCCCGTGCGTCAGCCGCCAGAAATCGTACTCGAGCTTCAACTGCTTGCGCCACAGCGAGGTGACGATCACGACTGCAAAAAGCGCCAGCGAGATACGCCCGGCCGTCATATAAAACGGGGCGTCGGCCGGGTTGACCGGGAGCAGAGCGGTCGGATAGCCGGTGCGCAGAATGAAATAGTGCGCGACGACGAAAGCGAAGGCCAACAGCGCCAGATAGCGGTGGAAGTAATACAGGATGTCGATGCCGAACGGCGCTGACGCCCTCTTGAACCGGGCAGTCAGCAGGAACTGCACGCCCATCATCGCCATGCCCGCAAAGCCCAGCGCGACGGACAGATCCCACCAGAAACCCAGCCCAGGCGGCCTCCCACCGGCGAGTAGCAGCAGCAGCGGCCCGAGCGCGAGCAGCAGATAGACGGCGATCCAGAACAGAGCGTGCGACATCGTGGATTCGGGGCGGAGCTCCTATTTTGCTTCTTCCAGCGCGAGCATCGCCGCGGCATAGCGTTTGCCGAGCTCCCGGGCGGAAGCCGCGTCCAAATGCACTCCGTCCGGCATGGGGGTCAGCCCCTCCGCAGTGACGAAGGCCGTTTTGGGCAGCCGATCGGGCAGGCGTGCGATCGCCGCATTGATCTTGGCGGCGCCGGGATTGTTGGCGACGTAGAAATCAGCGAGCTGCGCGGCGACAAACGGTAGGTTCGGGCGGCGAAACTCGGCGCGGAACCGACCCACCAAGTCCACCAACGCGTCCTCATACTGGGCGGTGTAGTCCTTGCTGTCCGATTCGCCTTGGTGCCAAAGGATGCCCTTGAGCTCGCCGCCTTCCATCGCGAGCACTCGGAAAGTACGCGTCAGCGCATCGTCCCAGGGAGGCGACTGCGTACCGGGATGGATCGCCCGATGCCGCCAGGCGCGGATGGAGCTGCCCCCGGCGGCAGCGGGAACCAGTCCGATATATACGCCTACTTTCGCCAGACCCATCTCACGTCCGAACGAGAAACCAGGCCCGACGCCGACGATGTCGGGCTTGTCAAAGTGCAACGGCTCCTTGGCCGGGCCCCAGGTCATGTTTGAGCTCAGCGCGAAGATACGGGGAGCGGGCGTGGAGTCGATCTGTTCGACCGCGCCCCGGCCGGCCATGTTGGACTGCCCGGCGAGCAAGTAGACGTGGAGAGGCGGCTCGGGTAACGCTTGCTCGGAGAGAGGCGGCGGCGAGCAGCCGGCCAGGAGGAGCAAGAGGAGCCAAGTGGGTCGCACGCTGATAGGTTAGCGAAGTCGACCAGCAGGAATATCGGATCTATTGGTCCTCACGCGTTGACGACGGGGGGAGCTCGCCACGCTCAGCCGATTTTGACAGCATCCCGCTCAGAATCCCACTTGATCCGCCGCCCGTGCCGCGCCGAGGCGTTGATTATGTGCGCGCACGCCGCCGCCTCTTCGCCGAGGCTTGGCGGTGGGGCTGGAGCCGGGCGCGCCAAAAGGTCGTCCTCGGCGACGGCGCGGCTTGGAT
>CAYOPA010000632.1:0-2664 GCA_964405625.1 uncultured Bryobacterales bacterium | reverse complement strand
CCAGCGCCGCAATCATCGCCACCGGCCCCAGCGGTCGCCCGGCTTTGTGGGACAGCAGGAAGAACAGCGTCAGCCAGCGCCGCGGCGGCCACAGAAAGCCGGGGACCTCGCCGAGCTGCTCGACGTTGCCGGTGTGGATGCGGACGCGCCGCCCGAAGCCGCCCATGTCGTGCGCCCGCTCCACGGCCTCCGCCGCCGGCTCGTAGGCGGCCCGGTAGCCGGCGCGCACGATGCGCATGGGGATCACGAAATCGTCGTTGATAATCGTGGGCTCAAGCTGCGGATAGAGGTCGCGACGGATGGCGTAGAGCGCGCCGTGAGCGCCAAGGATGGAGCCGATACGGGCCTCCTGCGTCTTGATCCACGTCTCGTAGCGCCAGTAGAAACCGGCTTGGCGGCCCAGGGCGTGGCTGTCGGCCTCCTCCAAGCGGTACAGCCCGCTGACGGCGCCGACCTCCGGGTCCGCGAAGCAGCTCGCGAGCTCCCGCACGGCGTTCGGGCTCGGCATGCTGGCGGCGTCGGAGAAGACAACAATCTCGCCCTTGAGCTGAGGCACGACCTCGTTCAGCACGGCCAGCTTGCCGCGGTTGCGCTCGAAGGCCAGCAGCTTGACGCGCTCGCCGTCGGCATACGGCCGTGTCAGCTCCACGGTGCGGTCGGTCGAGCCGTCCGAGGCCACCACGATCTCCAACCGGTCAGCCGGATAGTCCAGCCGGCGGCAGGCTTCGAGCTTGTCTAATATCACCGCTTCCTCGTTGTAGGCCGGGATCAGCAGGGAGACAAACGGCTCGATGGGATCCTTGCGGATGGGCCGCGCAAAGAACCGCGACCCAATCGCCAGCAGCAGCGGAAAGCCGGCGTAGAGGTAGACGGTGTAGAGGCACGAAGCCCAAAATATCCACGCCGCCAAGTTCATGCGCTCGCTCGCCGACGGCCTCAGCGGCCCGTCTCCCCAGTATCGGCCAGCTTGGACTTCAGACGCCGCAGCAGTTGCGGGACGCGTCGCCCCTCGATTGCCGCGAAGGCGATCGCGTAGACGCCCAAGGCCAGCATCGAGCGCGGCCAGACCCCCTCCACGAGCTTAAAAGCGACCGCCGAGGCCAGGATCGTCGCCAACGCCGGCCCCGCGATGGCGCGCAGGAACCCGATCGGCGCCACCCGGCGGACGACCGTGCCGTAACACAGCACGAGGGTCGCCGCGTTGCCGGCCAGCAGTCCCCAGGCCGCTCCCGCTCCGCCCAAGGTCGGGATCAATGCGTAGGCCGTCCCGCAGGCGACGGCCACCGACAGCGCGACCCAGGCTAGTAGCCGATCCTGCAAGTTGAACCCGATCAAGATGAAGCGGTAGTGGCCGCTGAGCGCCGCGACCGGGATAGACCAGATCAGCACGGCCAGCGCCGCCCCGCCCCCGGAAAATGATGACCCATAGGCCAGCGTCAACAGGGCGTTAGCGGGCAGCGCGATCGCCAGCGCCACGGCCGGCCCGCCCCAGGCCGTGAGCGTCAGCGAGGGCTCCATCAGCCGCCGAAGCTCATCGCGCGGTCGGCTCGCCAGCCGCGAGATTGACGGCAACATGTTGAAGAAGTACCACCACACGAAGGTATGAACGGCCATCGTGATGCGGTGGGCGGCGCCGAACCAGCCGACGGATTCATCGGCGCGCATCAGGCCCAACAAGATCAGCGGAAAGAACCACAGCGCCGCCCAAGCAAGGTTCGAAAGCCCGATCGGCACAGCCAATCGCAGATGCCCCCAGACGAGACCGAGGTCCCAGCTCGGCCGGGGCGCGTGAAAACCCATGCGGGCCGCAGCCACCCAGGCGCAGAAACCGGCGCAGACCACAACCGCGGCCGTTTCCATCAGGCCGACCGACCACAGCGGGCTATCCGAACGGAACAGCGCGAAAACTGCGGCGGCGAAGGCGGCTTGCCGGATCAGCGTCGCGGCGGCCACCCAGTGCATCCGGTCATGCCCCTGGAAGAACCACAACAGCATGAACGGCGTCGCCAAGAGACTCAGCCCGTAAGCCGCCAGCAGCCAGAAGACCTCAGCGGGCCGAGGGATGAGCCAAGCGAACAGCAGCAGCAGCGACACCGAGGCCACGGCCATCAGCATCCGCACTTCCAGCAGCTCGCCCAGCAGCGATTGCGCCCGCTGCGGTTCGCGGGCGATCTCGCGCGCGCCATAGGCGCCCAAGCCCATCTGCACGAACAAGGAAAAGAAGAGCACCACACCCAAGCTGAGCTCGAGGTCGCCGTAGCGCTCCGGACCGAGCGTGCGGCCCAGGTAGGTGAAAGCGAGAAAGGTGCAGACCTTGGTGGCGGTTTCGCCGACGGTCAGCCAGACGAGATTGCGGGCTAAGCCGACCGACGCGCTAGCCATCGGTCTGGACAGGGCCGCGGCGCCGGAGGCGGATCGTGTGGAACAGCTCGATCAACAAACGCAGGGCTCCGGCAGACCCCAAGTGTACTACGGCGCCGGCGGCTGGATTGACACCGCCGAGCCCGGACGGGTAGGATCAGATCTGGCGGCCAGGTAGCTCAGTTGGTAGAGCGCAGCCCTGAAAAGGCTGGCGTCGGCGGTTCAAATCCGTCCCTGGCCACCATTTATCCAATCACTTCCGGGGCGAGGTGAGTGTTCATTCGGGCGGCCACCCGGCCATCG
>CAYOPA010000631.1:0-2666 GCA_964405625.1 uncultured Bryobacterales bacterium | reverse complement strand
AGCCGATCGCCAGCGAGCTTCGCGAGGTCTTGCGATACGCGCTGGAACGACGGGCCGAGGGCGCTGAGAATAACCAATTCCAGAGCGGCTCATTAGACCGAGTCGCCGGTTGAGAAACGTACCATGCGAGTAGCAATCTACGACACCACCCTTCGCGACGGCACCCAGGGAGAAAACGTCAACTTCTCCGTGGACGACAAGCTGCGCATTGCCCGCCGGCTGGATGAGATCGGGATTGACTACATTGAAGGCGGCTGGCCGGGCTCCAACCCGCGCGACCGCGACTTCTTCGCCGCCGCCAAGAACCTCAAGCTCACCCCCGCCAAGCTGGCCGCCTTCGGCTCGACCCGCCACGCCAAGAACAAGGTGGAGGACGACGACAACGTCCGCGAGCTGCTGGAGTCCGAGACGCCGGTCGTCACGATCTTCGGCAAGAGCTGGCATCTGCATACCGAACGCGCCTTGCGCGTGACCGAAGCGCAGAACTTGGAGATGATCGCCAGCACCGTCCGCTACCTCAAGGAGAACGGACGCGAAGTGATCTACGACGCCGAGCACTTCTTCGACGGCTACAAAGGCGACCGCGATTTCGCCCTGCGGACGCTGGAAGCCGCCCAAAACGCCGGCGCCGAAGCGTTGGTGCTGTGCGACACCAACGGCGGCACGCTGACGGGGGAGCTCTCCGAGATCGTCGCCGACGTTCGCAAGCTCTTTGGCGGCGTCATCGGCATCCACACCCACAACGACTCCGAGGTCGCCGTGGCCAACGCCATCGCCGCCGTCGAGCTGGGTTGTTCGCAGGTGCAGGGCACCATCAATGGCTACGGCGAGCGTTGCGGCAACTCGAACCTCGTCCCTGTCATCGCCAACCTCCAGCTCAAGCTCGGCCACACCTGCCTGGAAGGCGACAACCTCGCGCAGCTCACCAAGCTCGCCCGGTTCGTCGCGGACACGGCCAACTTGGAGGTCGCCAACGGCGCGGCCTTCGTCGGCAAGTCGGCCTTCGCGCACAAGGGCGGCATCCACGTCTCGGCCGTCCTGCGCGACGCTTCCACCTATGAGCACTGCGAGCCGGAAGCGGTGGGCAACCGCCGCCGCGTGCTGGTGAGCGATCTTTCGGGCCGCGCGAACATCGTTTTCAAGCTCGAAGAGAAGGGCTGGAGCGAGAAGCTCGACCCCGACGCCCGCAAGGCGCTGCTGAACCGCATCAAGGAAATGGAGAACGAGGGCTACGAGCTCGAAGCGGCCGAGGGCTCCTTCGAGCTTCTGGTGCGCGAGGCGCTGGAGCCGGACCACTTCCTGTTCGATCTGGAAAAGATGAGCGTCCTGACGGAGAAGAAGGGCGACAGCCGGACGGCGCACAAGGTCGAGATGGTCGTCAGGACCCGCGACGGCCAACGCTGGGCCGAGGAGACCTCCGAGGGCGGCCCCTTCGACGCCATGGCGACCGCGCTTCGTCAATGCCTGAGCGAGGTTTACCCGCAGGCGCTCAACGTCAAGCTGACCGACTACAAGGTGCGCGTGCTGGACGCCTACAAGGGGACGGCCGCCAAGGTGCGCGTCCTGGTGACCTGGAAGGACGGCGGCGAGACGTGGACAACAGTCGGCGTCTCCGACGACGTGCTGGAGGCGAGTTGGCGGGCGCTGGTCGATTCGCTCAAGCTGGAGCTGTTGCGGCTGCGCGACAGTCAGGCCGAGCAGGCCGCCCAGGCCGAAACTATCGCCTAGAAGGCGCATAGAGGGCCCCGAAGGTCGGCATGGCGGACGTTTTCTCGCAGCAGAAACGCTCCGAGATCATGGGCCGGGTGAAGAGCGAAAACACCCGGCCCGAGATCCGCGTGCGCCGCCGGTTGCACGCGCTGGGTTATCGTTTCCGGCTGCATCGCAAGGATCTGCCGGGCAAGCCCGATCTCACCCTTCCCAAACACAAGACGATCATCTTCGTGCACGGCTGCTTTTGGCACGGCCACCCGGGCTGCAAGCACGCCGCGCTGCCGGCGTCCAACTATGAATACTGGCAGGCGAAGATCGGCCGCAACGTGGCGCGCGACCGGAAGAATCAGCAGTTGCTCGCCGAGCAGGGCTGGCGGGTGCTGGTGCTGTGGGAGTGCCGCATGCGGACGGCGGAGGCCCTGGACGGGGAGTTGCGTCGGCTGATCAGGGGGTAGCTAGGAGTGTGTCCGAGTATTCATCGAGTGGCCCATATGTAGTCCCTGCGTTCGAATGAGTCTACGACATATTGTGTTCACGCGAGGCGATTTTCGAATACTCGGACACACTCCTAGGCGAAGAGGGTGGTTGTCTCTCGAATTAGTTAGAATCCGTTTCGCGTTCTGGGATGCTGACAAAAACTCTTGGCGTTCTGCGAGCCCAGGCGTATAATCCACGCGCGGATGTCTATTTCAACCGACGAGTACAGTGAGCTCGTTGACTCGATGCTGTCGGGTCGTCTCATTCCATTCCTTGGCGCTGGAGTCAACGGAGCCGACGACGACAACCGCTGGGAGCCCCTAAAACCCTCACGCCCCCCGAAAGGCTGGGAGCTAGCAGAACATCTGGCCAGAGAATTTTGTTTTGTACTCTATCGCGGCCGTCCGGTTACAAGTCGAACAGTAATTGATTAGCGGCGCGCAAGCCTCAGGTCGGAGCGGCCGTCGTGGCGTTGT
>CAYOPA010000630.1:0-2671 GCA_964405625.1 uncultured Bryobacterales bacterium | reverse complement strand
TGATCGGCGGCGAGGCGATCCAGCCGGGCGCGACGATCGTCGTGAGGTAGGCGACAATGAGCCGCCCGGCTTCAGCCGGCGGGTCACAATTCCAATTGCACCGCTCGGCGACCGTTCTGGAACAGCGCGTGCTACCTGGACGAAGTGATGCTGATTTTGACGGCAGTGGGGACGCTGGGCGCTCTGACTCTCATCCTCGCTTCCCTGTTGGCTCTCGCGGACAAGAATCTCCACGTCGAAGAAGATCCCCGCATCGACGAAGTCGAAGAGATGCTGCCGCATGTCAACTGCGGCGCCTGCGGCTACCCCGGCTGCCGTCCCTTCGCCGAGGCCCTTGTCGCGGGCCGAGCGCTGCCCGGCAAATGCACCGTTAGTTCCGAGGAAGGGCGGCGGAAAATCGCGGCTTGGCTCGGCGTGGACGTGGGCGCGGAAGAAAAGCGCGTCGCCCGGCTGGCCTGCGCCGGCGGAACCAACGTCGCCCGTAACCACGCCCGATACAACGGGGAGCCCACGTGCGCGGCGGCTGCCAAAGTGGCCGGCGGCGGCAAGGGCTGCTATTGGGGCTGCCTTGGCTTGGCGGACTGCTTCGTGGCTTGCGACTTCGACGCCATCGAGATGAATGAGCACTCGCTGCCGGTTGTCGATGAGGACAAATGCACCGCCTGCGGCGATTGCGTCCGCGCCTGCCCCAAGGATCTGTTCGAATTGCACCCGGTCAGCCATCGCCTGTGGGTGAATTGCAAGTCGCTGGACGCCGGCGACGAGGTCCTTGACGATTGCGAGGTCGCCTGCACCGCCTGCGGACGCTGCGCCATGGATGCGCCCGGCGGTCTGGTCACAATGGTCAACAACCTGCCTGTGGTGGACTACGGCCGTCCCCATCAGACCCGTGCGCCGATCGAGCGGTGTCCGACCGGCGCCATCGTTTGGATCGACGAGATCCAGGGCGTGGTCAAGGGCGCGGCCGCGACGAAGGTAATACGGCGCGGGGTCTTGCGGGACGCGCCCAGTTAGGAATTCCTATTGCAAGGAAGCCAGCCATGTCGATGCTATCGCTCGGTTCGAAGAAGACGCAGGCCGCCCAAGACGACAGCCGGAAATTCAAGTATCCCGGCGTGCGGGCCGCCATGGACGGCAATACGGCGGTCGTTTTTTGCGAGCGTGAGTCCAGCGATGGGGCCGGCGCCTATCCCATCACGCCGTCGACGCAGATGGGCGAAGGCTGGGCCGAGGCTGCCGCCGCCGGTCACCTGAATATCTCTGACCGGCCGCTGATCTTTATCGAGCCCGAGGGCGAGCATGCCGCGGCGGCGGTGACGGCCGGCTTGTCGATGACGGGGCTGCGGGCGGCGAACTTCTCGTCGGGGCAGGGCATTGCGTACATGCACGAGTCGCTCTATGCGGCCGTGGGCAAGCGGCTGACTTACGTGCTCAACATCGGCGCGCGCGCCATGACCAAGGCGACGCTGAACGTCCACGCCGGCCACGACGACTATCACGCCATCGACGACACCGGATTCTTTCAGCTTTTCGCGAAAAACGCCCAGTCGGCGGCAGACCTCAATATCATCTCCCACCGCGTCGCCGAGATGGCTCTCAACCCCGGCATCGTCGCCCAGGACGGCTTTCTGACCACGCACTTGATTGAGTCGATGTTGGCGCCCGAGCGCGAGCTGATCGCCGAGTTCCTGGGTAAACCCGACGACATTATCGACACGCCGACTCCCGCCCAGCGCATCATTTACGGCCCTACCCGGCGGCGCATACCGCTGCTGTGGGACGTGGACAACCCGATGATGGCCGGGCTCGTCCAAAACCAGGATGCGTACATGCAGAGCGTGGCCGCCCAGCGGCCGTTCTTCTTCGATCACATTGAGGGCTTGACCGACCAGGCGTTTGAGGATTTCCATACGCTCACCGGACGGCGCTATCAGCGCGTGGAGACCTATCGCGCCGCGGACGCCGACTACCTGATCCTCGGGCAGGGCAGCGTGATCCCCAGCGCCGAAGCGGTGGCGGATTACCTGCGCGAGACCCGGGGCGTCAAGGTCGGCGTGGTGAACCTGGTGATGTTCCGGCCGTTCCCGGCGGACCTGCTGGGCAAAGTTTTGAAGGGCAAGCAGGGCGTGGCGGTGCTCGAGCGGCTCGATCAGCCGCTGGCAGCCGACCTGCCGCTGATGCGCGAGACGCGCGCCACCGTCAGCAAATGCCTAGAAAACGGCCGCGACCCGCGCCGCCTACTCTATCCGGGGCTGGCGGCCTATACCCGACTAGAAGACGTTCCGGCGCTCTATTCCGGATCGTTCGGGATGGGCAGCCGGGACCTCCAGCCCGAGGGCCTGATTGCGGCGGTGGAGAACATGCTGCCCGAGGGCAAGGGCAAGAAGCTGTTCTACCTCTCCATCAATTTCATCCGTCCGAAAGCGATCACGCCCAAGCAAGAGTTGTACCAGCAGACCATCGAGCAGGACTACCCGCACGTGCGCGATTTGGCGCTGCATGGGTCGGAAAACCCAAATCTGATGCCGAAATCGAGCATCACGGCGCGGCTGCATTCGGTCGGCGGCTGGGGCGCCATCACCACCGGAAAAAATCTGGCGATGACGTTGTTTGACCTCCTGGGGTATCACATCAAGGCCAACCCCAAGTACGGTTCAGAGAAGAAAGGCCA
>CAYOPA010000629.1:1598-2681 GCA_964405625.1 uncultured Bryobacterales bacterium | reverse complement strand
CCGTGGAGCGGCGCGAGGTCCTCCAATAGGGTATCGCGTAGGTGGAGTTCAGTCAGGTTGGTGAGGTCTCGAAGTGGTGTGAGGTCCTTGATCAGGGTATCGCGTAGGTCGAGATGAGTCAGGCTGGTGAGGCCGTTGAGCGGGGCGAGGTTCCTAATTTGCGTGTCGCTTAGGTCGAGGGAAGTCAGGCTGGTGAGGCCCTGTAGCGGGGTGAGGTCCTGAATCGGCCGTCCGTTTAGGTTGAGGTCGATGGGCTCTGAGAGTTGCTTGAGATGTCTTCCTGTCGGGCTGGTGAGATCAGGGCACACGATCGGAATGGAACCTTTGTCATTATGTTCCCCGATAGTACATCTGGTCCTTGCCAAGCCGGCGTATGCATCATTGATACGAGATCTCGCAGCGATGGGCGCCCACACCAGTGCCACGAATGCCGCCGCGAGCGCCGCCACCGCCAGCATCGGCCGGGAGCGCCGCCAAAGCTTCTCGCGCCAGCCGGCCAGGATCGGCCCCAGCAGCCGGGCGACAAAATCATGCGAGATCTCCCAAATCCGCCCGGCGTGATCGAGGCGGCGAACGACCCCCTGCCCTTCAAGCTCCAACAGGCAGCCTCGCGCCTGCGCTTCCGGGATGTTCGTTTCCTCGTGTAACTCCTCTAGCGTGCGAGGTTGCTTGGTCCCGGCGTCGGTAAGCATCGGCTTGAGCAACTTCGGCGCCGTCTCCCGCAGATCCGGCTGTCCAATGGCGGCTTCAAGGTACGCGCGCAACAGCCGTCCGGGCGACGCGTGCTCAGGCAGCCTGTTCCCATATCGCTGGAGGATCACTCCGAACATGTTGAGGGTGATCGGGCGGATCAACCCCTTCGTCTCTTCGACAGCGGCTGCCTCGTCGATCACTCGCTCCAGGAGCGGAGAGTCTTGCTCCAAAAGGCCCGAAGAAGCCAGGAATTGCCTGGCCGCAATTAGGTCGAAGGCGGCAATCTCCTTCCAGTTGCCGTCTTGCGCGAGCGGGGGCAGGCCACTCTGCATGTAGGCGCCCTTGTAGTCCGATCGGAAGACACACAGCACCGTCAGCCCGGCTATCGGC
>CAYOPA010000629.1:0-1588 GCA_964405625.1 uncultured Bryobacterales bacterium | reverse complement strand
GGCTTGGCGGCCAGCGAGTCGAGCAGGCCGGCAAGCCTCTTCCGTTCCGGCGATTCCTTGGCGTGGAGGATGAGAAACTCCTCGAACTGGTCGAGCGCTACGAGCAGGCGCCCGGGCCGCTTGGCGGCCCGCTCCAGCAGCTCCCGTGGATCGGAGACATCGGTAGGCGGCTTCTTCCAGACGGCGTCCGGCTTTAACAGCGATGAGACCAGTTGCTCGGTGGGGTCTCCGAAGCTCCGAGCCGTGACCACGGTCCAGCCCTCCTCCTTCAGGGCGGGCAAGACAGCCGCATTGAGCAGCGAGCTCTTGCCCGAGCCGGATTGCCCGGTCAGGAACAGTAGCGGCGCAGTCGAGAAGCGAATCCAGCGCAGCGTTTCCAGATGGGCGCCGTCAGCTCGGATGAGATCCTCGCCCTCTTCATACGGCCGTAGCCGGAAGTATCCCGGCGCCTTGAGCTTGCCGCTCAACCCGCGGATGTGGTGCTCCTTTTGGCGCTTGGCGGATCGCCAGCTCGGCGCCCACTCGCCAACCGCAATACCCATCAAGGGCAGGAACAATGTCAGGCCCGGCACGACAGGATGTAGGTGAGCCAGCTCGTCCCATTCCCGCCAGGTCCAAGCTGCAACGGCGGCAAACGCGATGAGATACGCCAGAACCCGTCGCGAAAATCCCCAATTTGAGGTCGGCGGCGGTTCGGCGATCAGCTGCGTTTGATCGTCGGCGGGTGAAACCGTGGGCTGAGCGGGGCTGTTGACCCAAGGTCTGTCGGGATCTTGCAACCAGAGGCGCAGGTCGCGGTCAAGGTAGTTGGGGAATGCCGTGGTGTTGGCATACTGCCCCACGAAGAGGCGCGGGTTACCCTGATCGAGGCGCTGCTGAAACGCCCGCACTTTCTCCAATTGGTCGAGGGCCGCTTGGATTCCGTCGGGTTCGGCCGGCGCCTCGAATTTGTCGATCTTACGGAAATACCACTTGATCTCGGGCCATTGATGTTCGCGCCAATGCTGGAGCGCCCACTCGAACTCCTCCTCGGTTCCCGACTCGGCCGCGCCGCTGGGCGTCCCGAAGCGCTGCGCCATCAGTCCAATAACAAGAGCCAACGAGCCCCTATGCTTTTCAAGTACCTGCTGTGTAATCAGCTCCTGCGGACGGCCGATGCCGATTGTCGAATAGTTCTCCCAATCAATGACCGTAAACCGGACGCCCCAGTGGCGCGCCGTATTGATGTTGAACGATTCGAAAAAAGCGCGGACGGCCTTGCGTTCGTCCTGGACGTCGCCGGGGGACGCTAGAAAGACGTAATATTCTTTGAGATCCCGGCCCCGCATCGGCGTGCTGAGGCGAGTATACACGCGGATAGCACACCCGTGGCGCGGGCGGTGAGCTTGCCGGCCACGGCGAAACCCAGAATCCATCCGAGACGCGTCACGGATACGGAAAACCGTACGTCCGGTGGTGTGGGAGGGCGGCGTAAGCCGCCCGCCCCAAAAGCAGCCCCAACCCTAAAGCCAGACTCCGCCACCCGATCCGGGCAGGATAAAGGGGCCCCCGAAAAAACCCGCCGCGTCGCTTTGACTGAATTTCAGGA
>CAYOPA010000628.1:891-2690 GCA_964405625.1 uncultured Bryobacterales bacterium | reverse complement strand
TCATTCGGCGCGAAAATCGAATTCGGCGCCACCTTGCCCGCCAAGATCCGGCCGCCGCCCACCAGCAGGCCTCCGACGATAAACAGCGCCACTAAAATGCCGCAAAGGACGATGATGTCCATCATCAGCAAGTAGGGGTCGTCATGCCGCACGGGCTCTTTGTAGTCCAGGGTCACTTCGGCCTCGTAGCGTACCTTGGCGAGCAGCCGCTGCGCTTCATCCGGCGACGGCGCCGCCACTACGGCCGCAATCAGCGGCCCGGTCCGCTTCGCCACCACGCCGGAGGCTTTCCGAAACAAATCCACCTGCTCGCGCGCCATCTGCGGCGTCGGATAGGAGAACAGCAGCATCCGCGTCGGCCCCGCCGGCGTCGCGTACTCGGCGTAGTGCGCCTCCGCGCCAAAGTGAAAACCAGCCATCGAGGGCGAAACCTCCGGCGCCAAGCGCTCCAGCGCCACCGGCCCCAGGATGTAACGCTCGCTGCCGTCGCCGTTCTGCTGCTTCGGCGCATAGGCCAGCACCGGCGGATCGACCGTTACGCGGATTTTGGGCAGATACGTCAGCATCAGCTCGACGTGCTCGTCGACGGGAGCGTCGCCCGACATCTCGACCAGATAATTGCCCAGTTGGATCAAAATCGACCCGGGCCCCCGCCAAGCGCGCTTGCCGTAGGTCTCCGGCGAACCCTTTTCGGGCTTTAGCCACTGGAAAGCCGAAAAGGCGCCCGTGTCGTCGTAATAGCGCGTCGCCTCGATCGTCGCGCTGCGCCCGTCCGGCGTCTTGTAGACGGCTTTTTCGGCCTCTTCGAAGCCGAATTCGGCAAACAGATCCGGATCGGCGGCCTGCACGCGCTCCGCCTTGCCCCGAACGAACTCGCCCAACGCCTCCGGCAGCAGCGCCGCCGGGGCCGCGACCACAACCGCCAGCGCAACAACCAGCAGCCGGGCGAAGCTCATGCGCCGGCCCCGCAGCACTTCTTGTACTTCTTGCCGCTGCCACAGGTGCAAGGATCGTTGCGGCCGACGCGCTTGCCCTTGAGCACCTGCTTGACCGCGCTCCCCGAGTCACCGGCGCCGGCCATCGACACCTGCGCCAGCTCGCGTTCCTTCTTGCGGCGGACGTCGCGGGTAAACTCGTCGATGGTCGCTTCCATCGCCGAAGCGCGGGCGGCGTTCGCGCCCACTCCGACCGGTTCAGGCTCGGGCTCGCCGTCGCGCACCTCGAAGGTGCGGCCCTGCGCCCGCTGCGCCACCGCGCCGCCGCCCTCGGGCGGTTGCAGGTGGAACAGGAAGCGCAACGCCTCCTCCTCGAAGCGGTTCATCATCGCCTCGAAAATCGTGAACGACTCCTTCTTGTACTCAATCAGCGGATCCCGCTGGCCGTAACCGCGCAGCCCGATGCCCTCTTTGAGGTGATCCATCTGCAGCAGGTGGTCCTTCCACTGCTGATCGATGATCTGGAGCATGATCAACCGCTCGGAGTAGCGCAGCCGCTCGGGGCCGATCAGGTCCTCGCGCTGCTGATACTCCTTGGCGAGATAGTCGGTGATCTCGTCGGCGATGCCCTGCGGGTCCAAACCGTCGAGATCCAAGTGCTCGATCGAGACGCCGAAAAGATTGTGAATGTCCTGGAACAGCTCCGGCAGCTCATAAGCGTCCGGATGCGCCCGCGCCGGGCAGCGGGACTCCGCCAGGCTGCCGGCCACCGCGCCGATGCGGTCCAGGATCAGCTCCTTCTGGTTGGTCCCGTCGAGCAGCTTCTTGCGCAGGCCGTAGACGGCCTCGCGCTGCTTGTTCATC
>CAYOPA010000628.1:0-881 GCA_964405625.1 uncultured Bryobacterales bacterium | reverse complement strand
ACTCGAGGATGTGCTTGCGCGACTCAAAGTGCTGCGCCTCAACGGCTTTTTGCGCGGCCTCGATGCGCTTGGAAATGAGCTTGGACTCGATCGGCACGTCCTCTTCCATGCCGAGCTTGAGCATCAGATTCTGGATGCGCTCGCCGCCGAAGATGCGCAGCAAGTCGTCCTGAAGCGATAGATAGAACCGCGACGAGCCGGGGTCGCCCTGACGGCCGGCGCGGCCGCGAAGCTGGTTGTCAATGCGCCGCGACTCGTGCCGCTCGGTGGCCAGCACGTGCAGTCCGCCCGCCGCGATCACCTCTTGGGCCTCGGCGTCGGTCTGCTCCTTGAACTTCTTGACGGCCGCCTTGTATTCCTCGCGCGAGACCTCTTCTGGGTTCTCGCCCATCTTGCGGAAATGCTCGTCGGCGAGCGCTTCCGGGTTGCCGCCGAGCAGGATGTCGGTACCGCGGCCGGCCATGTTGGTGGAGACCGTCACGGCGCCCTTGCGGCCCGCCTGGGCAATGATCTTGGCTTCCTTTTCGTGCTGCTTGGCGTTGAGGATCTGGTGCTTGACACCGAGCTTTTTCAGGTACTTGGAAAGCTTCTCCGACTTCTCAATCGAGACCGTGCCCACCAGCACCGGCTGGCCGCGCTCCTGGTACTCCTTGAGCTCGTTCGCTGCGTTGCGCCACTTCTCTTCCTCGGTGCGGTAAACGACGTCCGGGTACTCGAGGCGCTGCATCGGCCGGTTGGTCGGGATAACCACGACCTCCAGCTTGTAGATCTTGTTGAACTCCGCCGCCTCGGTGTCCGCCGTGCCGGTCATGCCGGCCAGCTTGTCGTACATGCGGAAGTAGTTCTGGAAGGTGATCGAGGCCAGGGTCTGGTTCTCGCGC
>CAYOPA010000627.1:0-2695 GCA_964405625.1 uncultured Bryobacterales bacterium | reverse complement strand
GTGCTTGCGTGCTTTCCTCATGCGTTTCCTCCGCTAGCTTAGCGGCGGAACGCTCCCTCCTGTTCCAGCTGGGGCGGGACATCCTTACGGACGGTTCCGGGAAGGTCGGATTCCCACTGCTTCGGATCAAGAACCACACGAAGCCCGGTTAACCATGCAGAAACTAGACAACAGATTGACACCAGCTATCATTAAAAACTTACGACCAAGCTCTAAAGGAGAAAAAGCAATGCAGAGCAACGAACCTACCGACTGGCCTAGCCTCGCAGAGGCGCTATACTCGTTTTTGACCGGTCGCGGGGCGACGATCGAATACGAGTTCGAGAACGTGGAGGTCCTAGTCCCCCGCGACACCAGCGAGACTTCTCCGCGCGCCCGTTGGCACGTCAACGGCAAGATCCGCATTCGGACTTTCGAAAAGGACGCAAGCTAGCTGCGGCA
This sequence comes from uncultured Bryobacterales bacterium, assembly GCA_964405625.1. Classification (GTDB taxonomy): domain Bacteria; phylum Acidobacteriota; class Terriglobia; order Bryobacterales; family UBA6623; genus RI-231. Next base: position 2,254 of record CAYOPA010000627.1, on the reverse strand, counting down.
GTGCTTAATTTCGAAGGAACGGTTTCGGTCTCGGGCGAGGGAATCGAGGTGCGTCTATGCGGGGACGGCTCGCGCCTGACCGTCTTCACCCGTCAACCCATTCGTCTTGCACGCCGCCTATGGGCGATCCGACGCGTTCTGGGACCTAGGTCCCAGCCCCCGTTCGAGGTTGCTATTCAGATCGTCGGCCCACTGGGCGTAGCCCTTAGGGCTGGCGGGCTTCCAACACTTACCCTGCTCGGCCATGCTCCGAGACGAGGTTGCTCTGACGAGGTTACTCTAATGAAGCTCAATACTAGCGACTACGTGATTCTGGTAGCCGCCTTCATCTCGTTTCTGTTCTCTGTTTCCCTGTGGTTTTCGGGAATGCGAGATGAAGGCGCGTTCGTCGGAATCTGGGTTCCTTCGATATTGGCGTTCGGGACCTATTTTAAGCTGACTGTTCTGAGGAGATTGTAATGTCCCCCTTCATGATCTTCCTGGTGGGACTGTTCACGTCGTTCCTGGTAGCGCTGTTTGTCATCTTCACATTCTTTGAAGTGCGGCGTATCGAGGCCGCCAGCGCTCGGAAGGCTAGCCTCGGACCCGAGCCGAAGATTTAGGCGCCGCCCGACAGGCCGCTGCCCGGGCAAAAAAAGGGCCGGCTCGGACGAAAATCGAGCCGGCCCGCGCCCCCCCCTTTCTGTTGCGAGCCGGGCGCTCTACAGGCTCGCCTTGATCTTCTTTACCGTCGCCGCTTCCGGCCGTCCCTTGTAGTACGGATCCAGCGGGTAGCAGCCGGAGATCAAGCCCTGACGCGGCCCGGTTGTACAGTCGCTGAAGGTTCGGCAGATCTGCTTGGACTTCAGCTTGCCGTCCCGCAACACATCCAACGGCAGCGTCGGGTACGACAGCACCATGCGGCCCAGCCCCACCGCGTCGACCTTGCCATTTCGGACAGCCCATTGAGCGGCGTGCGGCAACAGCTCCTGCAAATAGCTGTAGGCGCTGCCCACCAGCACCATGTCAGGAAACTCCACTTTGAGCGCGGCGACGGCGTCAATCTGCCGCGCGCAGCCCACCAGCGGGTCCTCGGGCGGCTGGTAGCCGTCTGACGGCGGAAACAGCGCCGGCCGCTGGATGTGCGGGTTGTAGTACGGGCTTCCGGCGGTGACGTTGACCATGCGGATGCCGAGCGACTCAAACAGCTTCAGCAGCGGGAGGGTCTCGCTCAGGTCGTAGCAGGTCGGGTCCTGGTGATCGACCGCGAAGCCGGACTCATAGGGACGCGGCCCGTCCTCGGGGATGCCGGGACCAAGCTTGGTCCCCTCGCTCAGCTCCGGGTCGGGTTTGAAGGGGGTGAAATCGAACGCCGACAGCCGCACGCCGATTTTCAGCTTCGTTGTCGCCCGAATCCCGGCGACGATCTCACGCAGGAAGCGCGTGCGGTTTTCGAACGAGCCGCCGAAATCGCCCTCCCGCGTGAACGCGCTCAGAAACTCGTGGCCCAGATAGCCGTGACAGTGCTTGATATCGACAAAGCGGGCGCCGCAACGCTCGGCGATGCCGGCCGCGCCGATGAACTTTTCGATCAGCCGCCGGATGTCGTCGTCCGTCAGAAGCGGGTAGTCCGCGCCCAGGCCGAGCTTGCGGTCGAGCACGGGATGGCGGTAGAGGATCGCGGGCTCGGCCTTATCTTTCCGAAACGGCCGGCAGAAGCGCCCCGAGTGGGTAAGCTGAAAGCCGACCAGCAAGTCGTCGGTAGCGCCGACCTCCTCGCGGTGAGTTTCGATCAAGGCCGCATTCAGGCGGGCGAGGGCGTCGGCGTTGTCCTCGTTGATGACGAGCTGGTTGGGGTTGGCGCGGCCCTCGGGAACCACGGCCATCGCCTCGCCGCCCCAGATCCACTTGGCTCCGCTGCGGCCGAAATTGCGCCAGCGGCGTTCGACCAGCTCGCTGGGCTTGCCGTCGGATTCGGCGTCCCAGCCCTCCATGGGGTGGATGACGAAGCGGTTGCCGATGCTGAAGCCGTTGACGATCAGCGGCTGCGCCAGGGGCGAGTTCGGCGCGGTCTCGATCGAGTCTTCCACATCGATCGGCAGCTCCAGCTCGGCGAGGCGGGCGCGGAATTTTTCCGGGGTGCGCAGAGCGGCGATTCTGGGGTAGTCGGACATGGCTCGATTGCCCAGTATAGTCGCCCGTTGTTTGGGCGTACACTGAACGCATGCCAGCCTGCCCTGTCTGCAACGCTGACCAGCCGCGGCATCGCCGACGC
>CAYOPA010000626.1:0-2702 GCA_964405625.1 uncultured Bryobacterales bacterium | reverse complement strand
GGGCGCGCGGGGCCCTCCCGTGGACAACCCTCAGCACCACCGACGCCCTTGACCGAGAGCCCACGGTTCAACCATGAAGACCTCGCTTCAGACCGATACCGCCGACCGGTCGGATGTCCGTGGAACAGCTGGTCGGATGTCGCTGGAATAAGCGGTCGGATGCCGCGGAATACGCACTGACAGCTCGCATGAAGATGGAAGCGGACGTTCGTTGAGAGCTCGGCGAAATCCCAGTCGAGATCATCGTGACAGTCTCTTGCGCTGGACTAACGTTTTTTCGATGAAAAAGGGAACCGAAAGGCAAAGGCCATGGATGACGAAATTTTGGTTCGAGATGCTTCCCTTACAGACTATAATCAATGGCGGCCATTGTGGGACCAATACAACGAATTCTATGAGAGAGTAGGCCAAACGGCTCTATCTGAAGAGGTGGTCAAGACGACATGGGACAGATTCTTTGATCCCCGTGAACCAGTTCACTGCTTGGTTGCAGAGCACAAAGGTCAAGTGGTTGGTTTGGCGCACTTTATCTTCCATCGAAACACGATAACGATTGAAAATACCTGTTACCTGCAAGATCTCTTTTTGGCGCCCTCGTTACGCGGCAAAGGTGTTGGCCACCGGCTGATCATGGAGTTTTATAGGAGGACCAGACAAGCCGGGACAACCGGAATCTACTGGCACACGCATTCAACGAACCTAAGAGCCATGCGACTTTATGATCGGGTAGCGAAAAATACTGGGTTCGTTGTCTATCGACAGATCTTGCCGAAATCTTCGAGGTAAACGGTCTTTCGTTTTGTATTTGTGAACGGCAGTTCCGTCCCGCGTTGCCGACATTGGCTTACCCCTCTCTGACTGTCGGCTTCAAGATATCCATGCGAGTTTTACGCTAAAAGCTCGTATGAAGATTAGAGCGTACGTTCGTGGAGAGCGCGGCGAAATCCCAGTCGAGGCCAGAGCGGCCACCGCAGCCGACATCTCCATTGACTGAACAGCTCAAGTTTGACCCGTTGATATAGGCTTATGCTGCCAACCGCTCGCGCCGAGAAGGCAAGTTGAAAATATTGTGGACGTATCACATAAGCCCCGGTCCGGCGACTATCGGCAATGCGAGCACTGAACCGCCCTGGGTTTCCCGGAGGCCCTTTTCTGTGAGAAGGGGTCGATATGGAGAAGCATCGGAAGAGCGGGAAGTTTCCCGCTGAGGTTCGCGAGCGGGCGGTTCGCCTTGTTCGTGAGAGCGAAGCGAGCCATGCCTCGCGCTGGGCGGCGCTGGTATCCGTGTCGGGCAAGATCGGCTGCACGGCGGAGACGCTGCGACGCTGGGTCCAGGAGGCCGAGGTCGATGACGGCGTGCGCCCCGGCGTGACGACGGATATGGCTGCGCGGGTCAAGGCGCTCGAGCGGGAGATTCGCGAACTGCGCCAGGCGAACGAGATCCTGAAGAAGGCGTCAGCGTATTTCGCCCAGGCGGAGCTCGACCGCCCGTGGCGGAAGTGATCGTCTTCATGGACGATCACCGGGAAGAGCATGGTGTCGAGCCGATGTGCAGGGTTCTGAACGTCGCCCCCTCCACCTGGCACGCGCACGCTGCGCGCCAAGCGAGGCCCGACCTTCGCCCGACGCGGGCGAAAGAGGACGAGAAGCTATGCGCGGCGATCCTGCGGGTCCATGCGGAGAACTTCGGGGTCTATGGCGCCCGCAAGGTCTGGCGCCAGCTCCTGCGGGAGGGCGTCGACGTAGGCCGTGACCGGGTCGCGCGACTGATGCGCAGTCTGGGCCTCGAAGGCGTGCGCAGAGGAAGGCGTGTGAAGACAACAGTCAGCGACAAGGCGGTTCCGTGTCCGCTCGACAAGGTCAACCGCCGATTCATGGCTGACAGGCCGAACCGGCTGTGGGTGAGCGACTTCACCTATGTCCCGTCCTGGGCGGGCATGGTCTACGTGGCGTTCGTCATCGACGTCTTCGCCCGCCGTATCGTCGGCTGGCGGGCGAGCCAGACCGCGAGCGCCCAGTTCCTGCTCGACGCGCTCGAACAGGCGCTCCACATGCGCCGGCCCACCGAGCCCGGCCTGATCCACCACAGCGACCGCGGCGTGCAATATGTCTCGATCAAGTACACCGAGCGTCTGGTTGAAGCCGGCATCGATCCTTCGGTCGGCAGCGTCGGCGACAGCTACGACAACGCGCTCGCCGAAACCGTGATCGGCCTGTTCAAGACCGAAGTCATCCATCATCAAGGCCCCTGGCGCAGCTTGGCTGCCGTCGAAGTCGCTACACTGAACTGGATCGACTGGTACAACAACCGCCGCCTGCTCGGCTCGATCGGCAACATCCCGCCGGCTGAGGCCGAAGCCAGCCACTACGCAGCCCTCGAGGCCACGTCAATGGCGGCATAGCACTCAAACAAACCGGCCTCCGGGAAACCCAGGGCGGTTCACACCGTGTGCGTTCACTGGCAGGAGAGTGTGATGACAAACGCCGATCAAGCCAAATCCATGGCGCAGCAGCTTCGTGCCGCCCTTTCTTCAGAGGGTATAGAGATCTCTTATTCCAAGTCTCTGGAAGTAGTTGCCAAGGCCCTGGGTCATGCAGACTGGACTATTGCAAGCGCAAAGCCCGACCAGAAACGCGCATCTCTCGACAATGTGCACTTTATGCGCTGCAGCCCAATCCTGCGCATATTCGATGAAAAGAAG
>CAYOPA010000625.1:0-2704 GCA_964405625.1 uncultured Bryobacterales bacterium | reverse complement strand
GGCCTGGGTTTGCAGTGCCGCGAATGCCATACGCTGCCCGACCCCGGCGACTTCGCCACCTACCCGCCGGAATCCAAATGCGCCGCCTGCCACGTGGCCGTCAAGACCGACAGCCCGCACATCCAGAAGCTGATGGCGGCGGCCGAGGCGGGCAAACCGATCGAATGGAAGCGGGTCTACGAGCTGCCCGAGTACGTCTACTTCTCCCATGCCGTGCATGTGATTGACGCCGAGACGGCTTGCTCGACGTGTCATGGAGACGTGGCCGCCCGCGAGGTCCTGTTTCAGGAAAAGCCGATCTCCATGGTCGCCTGCATGCGCTGCCACACCGAGCATGACGCACCCAACGATTGCGGCCTCTGCCACGACACGCACTGACGGCGTCAGGTCCGCGCCGGATTTCACGCCTACCCCCTTGGCGCCATACCTTTTTCATCGGACAGATGAAAGCAATTAAGAACCAAATTTTCGAGGCAAAAGGCCTCCGGGCCTGAATAGCTCAATCTCCAGCTCAGGCGCCTCGGTTCGCAGCGCGACAGCCAGCCAGTGCCGTGGAGTCGGTCGCCACTGCCGAAACCGCCACTGCCGCGGCGAATGCGGCCAGGTAGGGTCGTCCTCCAGCCGTGGCGCCGCGTCGTCGAGTTGAAATGTAACCTGTTTTATAGGCAGCGATAAGCCCAGCCCGCGGGCCTTCGCGTAGGCCTCTTTCAAAGTCCAGTAGCGCAGGAGGCGATCTTGCCGCTCGGCAGGCTCCAGGGACTCCATACTTCCGCGTTCCCGTTCGGCTAGGACTAAGCCTTCGAGGCCTTCAACCGCTGTTGTGCGTGCCGCATCTTCTATATCGATGCCGCAATCGATCTCGCGGGCGACGAGGCAGCCGACCAGCCCACGAGTGTGCGAGAGGTTGAATCGCAGGCCGCGGCCGGCGCCGACGATTTCCGGGCGACCGTGCAATCCTGTCGCGAACCGCCATTCGTCGGGCGCTACTTCGGGGGCCTCGCGGCTGAGCGCCAACCGAAGCAGCGCGTGCGCCGCCGCAAAAATCCGCCGATCGCGCTCGAAGTGGAAGCGGTCAGCCCTCTGAATCTCGTCGGCCGAAAGCAGGCGGCGACCGAATTCGAGGTCAGCGGCCTTGAGCTCGTCTGGATCGAGCGTCCAGACCTGGCAAACCTTGGTGGGCGATGGCGCCGGCACGCCAGCCAGCTTAACCCGACTTTTGCGATTCTGCCAACGCACGGCCAGAACGACGGCCTACCAGCCGTTGCGAAGTTGCGCTCTTCGTTGAGTTCATCAAGTATTCAATTGCGAACGAGAGTGCTCTAGCCCCTGTGGCGCAAGGCTATGCCGTGCACGCGAGGCTGAGCCTCGCGAACTAACTTCTCTGCAAACTCAACAAACCCCAGCCACCATCCTCCGCACCGTCTCCGCCGCATCGCCCGTCTGCCGCAACACCGCCAACTGCCGCTCAGCCCAAGTCGGCCCCTTCGCCATCCGCTCCACGTCCCCCAGCTCCGCCTCGCACCCCAGCTCACGAGCCGTTGGCCGCAGCCTCTCCAGCAGCTCGTACACCAACCGCCGCACCGGTTGCGGCTCGTGCGTGAGCGGGTCGATCAACTCCGCCTTCAGCCCGAAGCGCTGAGCGCGCCACAGATTCTGTCGAACCAGCATCGGGTGGCAGTCGTGCTGATACGTTCCCTGGTCAATCTCGTCCGACAGCGCTGACACTAGGCAGTGCGTCACGGCCGTCAGCGCCACCACGTCCTCCAGCGAGCCCGGAATGTCGCACACACGCACCTCGACCGTGCCGAAGTTGTGGTGCGGCCGCACCAGCCACCAGATATCGCGGATCGAGTGGATAAATCCCGTGTCCTCCAAGTGCCGCACCAGCCAGACGTACTCGCTCCAGTTGCGCATCAGCGGCGGCGGACCGGCCGTCGGCAGGCCCTCCATGATCTTCGAGCGGTGCGACAGCAGCCCCGACACGCGGTTGTTCCACCAAGGGCTGTTGCAGCTCAGCGCCAACAGCCACGGCAGGTGCCGCTGGATGCGGTCGCAGATCATCACCGCCTTGTCGCCCGAGTCCACGCCCACGTGAACGTGCAGGCCGAAGGTGACGAGCTGACGGCCCACGTCTTCGAGCATCTTCAGCAGTTGCAGGTAGCGCTCGGACTGCGTCGGCTGCTGCTCCTCCCACAGCGAGAACGGATGCGCGCCGCTCCAATAGAGCCCCACGCCGAGCGAGTCCGCCACGCCGCCCACGATGTCGAGCTTGGCCCGCAGGTCCGCGCCCGCCTCGGCGGCCGTCTCGCACACGCCCGTGTTGATCTCGATGTAGGACTGCATCAGCTCGGGCTTGACCGAACCTGCGATGCTAGCCGGGATGCGCTCCAGCATCGCCGGCGCGGCGCTCGCCAGCGCGCCGCTTGCGCGGTCCACCAGGGCCAGCTCAATCTCAACGCCCAGCGTCGGCGTCGGGTTGGAGCAAAACTGAATCTTCTCCATCGCCTGCAAACCTCCGCTCGCCCGCCCACAGCACCGCCGCGCGCGCCAGGATGCTTGCGCCGATCGGCAGCGCCGCTTCATCAATGTCAAACAGCGGCGAGTGCAGCGGCTCGCCCCCGATCAGCGCCGATCGCACCCCCAGCCGGAACATCGCCGCCGGAACCGGGTCGTGTCCGCCGCGGGCGAACGGATTGCAGCGCAG
>CAYOPA010000624.1:0-2707 GCA_964405625.1 uncultured Bryobacterales bacterium | reverse complement strand
AACCAGAGGTCGGCTTCGTCCGCTGTCCGCCCACTCCAAACCCGGAAGAGCCGAATAAGTTTAGCCGACTTAATGGCATTTGGGTCGGGCCCAGCCGGAGTGGAAACCCGTTTTCACGGCCCCTTTCGAAAACTTCATCTCAACTTGCGGAGTAATGCGGATCATTCAGCGGCCCCGAACACCCGAGCCAAATAGTGCCCCAGCGACCCTGCAAACGCGGGAGAGGACGTCACGAAGATTCCCCACTCGGCATCTATCCTCAAAGGAAACTGCGGATTCGGCGTACCTAATCCACATAGAGAAACTCGTTCGAGCTCAGCAACATGTGCACGAAGCTCTCCGCCGCTTTGCGGTGAGCTTCGTCCGGTGAGGCGTTAGCCCGCTCGTAGAGCGCCCGCTGCGCCGCGAGATTCTCAACCACCAGCGACTCCTCCTGCTCCGTCGGCTCACGCGCCAAGGTCAGCGCATAGGCTTGCCGGATCAGCGCTTCCTGCTCCCAAGTCTTACCCGCGAGCTCGTAGGCCCTTTGCGCCGTATGGCGCGCGTTGTCCATGACGAGCTCGCCGTTCATCATCGACAGCGATTGCAGCGGAGTCGCCGAGGGCGTGCGGCGGTTGCAGGTGGTGTCGATGATGGGGAAGTCAAACACCCCAAGGAACGACGACGGCCACGTCCGCCGGGCCGTCAGATACACGCTGCGACGCGCCGTCGGTCCCTCTTCGCTCGAGATCTGCAGGCCGTCGGGCCGAGCGGTCAGAGGAATCGGCGGCCCCCCGAGCGAGAGGTCCAGGCGACCGGCCACGGCCAAGATCGAATCCCGCAACGCCTCGGCTTCCAGCCGCCGCAGCGGCTTGCGCCACAGCAGGCTGTTGTCCGGGTTTTCGGTCTCCGCTAGCTGGCTGCGAGAGTTGTCGGTCTGCTTCGAAGATTGCCTGTAGGCCGAGGAAAGCATGATCATCTTGTGGAGCCGCTTCGCTTTCCAGCCGTTGTTCACAAAGTCCACCGCAAGCCAGTCCAACAGCTCCGGGTGAGACGAAGCCGCGCCCATCTCGCCAAAGTTATCCGGCGTGGCGACGATCCCGGTTCCAAAGTGTTGTTGCCAGATGCGATTCACGATGACGCGCGCCGTCAGGGGGTGGTCCGGACTCGTCATCCATTCCGCCAAGGCCAGCCGATAGCCGCTGGTTTCGCCAACCCGGTTGGGCGAAGGCTCCGCGGAACAGTCATCGCCTTCCGGGCACAATACGGAAAGGAATCCCGGGTCCACGCGCGGTCCTGGGGACTCCACGCTGCCGCGTTGCAGCAGCCGTATCACCGGCAGCTCCTCGCTCCCATCCCACAGCGCATACACCGGCTGCAGCTCACGCCGGAAGCCCTTCCACGTCTCGACCTCCTTGTGCAAGGCGGCGACGGTTTCCGCGTGGCCTGGCGCCAGAGCCGCATCCACTTCGCCGTCTGCAAACTTGGCCAGCGCGCCGAACTTGGCGACCAGATACTTCTGTACCTCACCGCGCTTCTTGGCGTCCACATCCAACGCCGCTTTCAGATCAGCCCGAATCGCCTCCGGCGCAGCTTCCAGCTTTTTGTCGAGCAGCTCCGCGCGATACGGCGCTAGGACCTCCTCGATCTTGGCGTCGAGCTTGGCGACTTCGGCGTCAACGTTCTTGTTGTGCTCCTCGATCCGGACCCGCTCGGCTTCAGCAACCGTGTACTTGAGGCGGTGCTTGGGCTGAATCCAATCCGACGGATTGTAGGCCGCCGAGAACACCGCCAGGAAGCGGTAGTAGTCGCGCTGCGGGATCGGATCGAACTTGTGGGTGTGGCAACGCGCGCAGTTTAGGGTCAGCCCCATGGAGCTGGCCGAAATCTTATCGATCATCGCGAACAGCGCTTCGTAGCGGTCGAACGGCCGGTCGGAGATATCCTCGTCAGTCGCGTCAAGCTGCGTGCGCAGGTAGCCGGTCGCCACCAGCGCTTCGAGCATCTCTGGCGAATACTCCTCGGCATTGCGGAAGTCGTAGAGCTCGTCGCCGGCAAGCTGCTCCGTCAAAAAGCGGTCCCACGGCTTGTCCTTATTGAAGGAGTCGATGACGTAGTCGCGATAGCGCCACATGCCGGGCGCCAGCTCGACGTTGTGCGCCTGGAAATCCTTGCCGGTGGTGTCGGTATAGCCGGCCGCGTCGAGCCAGAAACGGCCCCAGCGCTGCCCGTAGTTCGACGACGCCAGCAGGCGGTCGATCAGGCGCTCGTAAGCGTCGGGCCGCGAGTCGTTGAGAAACTCTGCGGTCTGCTCGGGAGTAGGCGGCAAGCCCCACAGGTCGAAGTAAGCGCGGCGCAACAGAACGCGTTTGGAAGCCTCGGAGGCGAGCCCCAGGCCATGCTCTTCGAGCTTCGCCAGCACAAACGCATCGATCGGCGTGCGAACGCGCTTGGCGTCCTTCACGCGCGGCTGCTCAACGGCGACGGGCTTCTGGAAGGCCCACGGCTTGCGGTCCTCAGCGGAGATCGCGGGCGCTTCGGCCTCGGTAAAGGCGCGGTCGAGCGTATTGCCCGCGTCCACGTAATCCACAAAGCCGCCCTGGTCGATCCAGGCGCGAATCAGCTCAACCTCGGCGCTGCTGAGCGGTTCCCCAACGCCCTTCGGGGGCATCGCTCCGCGCTGGAGCTGGCGGATAAGAATGCTCTTGTCGGAAAAGCCCTCTTCGAT
>CAYOPA010000623.1:0-2722 GCA_964405625.1 uncultured Bryobacterales bacterium | reverse complement strand
CGTCCGAACTCGGCGCCCCAAATCACCAGCGTCTCCTCCAGCAGCCCGCGCGCCTTCAAGTCCGTCAGCAACGCGCCGATCGGCTGGTCGGAGTGACCGGCCATCTTCTCGTGATTGGCCACCAGGTGCTGATGCGCGTCCCACTGCATGAAGATCGGCCCGCCGCCCGAATACACCTGCACGAATCGCACGCCGCGCTCGACAAGCCGACGCGCCAGCAGCAGCCGCGTGCCGAAATCGCGCGTATGGTCTTGGTCCAGCCCGTACATCTTGCGCGTCGCCGGCGTCTCCGCGGCCAGATCGACAGCCTCGGGCGCGTGCGACTGCATCCGAAAGGCCAGCTCGTAGCTTGAGATTCTGGCCGCCATCTCGCTGTCGTAGGCGCCGGCGTCCATATCGTTCATCTGCTGAAGCAGGTCGAGCGTCCGGCGCTGGCGGGTCTCCGTCATGCCTTCGGGCCGTTCCAGGTGCAGAATCGGCGTCGGCCCCGGGCGCAGCAGCGTGCCCTGATAGACAGCCGGCAAAAAGCCCGCGCTCCAGCACGGCGGACCGCCCTCGGGCGTGCCTTCCGGCTGGGGCATCACCACGTAGGCGGGCAGGTTGTCGGACTCGCTGCCCAACCCGTAGGTCACCCAGGCCCCCATCGACGGGTGCGTGGCGAACAGCCGACCGTTGTGGACCTCGTACATCGCCGGCGCATGCACCACGCTGCGCGTCACGAACGATCGCACCACGCACAGGTCATCGGCGTGCTTGGCCACGTGCGGAAACAGCGTCGAGATCGGCATGCCGCTGTGGCCATGCTTGTTGAACTCCCAAGGCGTGCCGAAAATCGGCTGCGAGCCGTCGGTAAACTGCCCGCCCACCTTGCCCATGCTTTCGGGCATCGGCTGTCCGTGCATCTCCCGGAGCTTCGGCTTGGGGTCGAAGGTGTCCATCGAGCTGGGCGCGCCGACGTTGAACAAGAAGATGACGGACTTGGCTTTTGGGGCGAAGTGCGGCGCCTTGGCGGCCAGCGGATCGACCCGCTTGGGTTTCGCCGCGCCGTCCTTGGTCAGCAGCGCCTGCAGCGCCAGCGCGCCGAAACCGTTGGCCGCCCCGCGCAGCACATCGCGCCGCCGCAGCTCGCGCCGGATTCGAAAGGCGGCTTCCATCTCAGGGTCGGAATACGAATTCATTTCGATTCAGCAGCGCCAGACAGAAATCCGTCAGCCGCGTCTCGGAGTCGTTCAGGAAATCGACGGCCAGCGCCCTTTCCTCGGCATTCGGCGGTCGAGCCAGCGCGATCTCCCAAGCGGTCTCGGCTTGGCAGGCGGCGTCAGTCTGCCCGCAGGCTTTCGCCAGCCGCTCGGCAAAGGCTTTCGACGCGTCTTGGATAAAGTCGCTGTTCAGCATCGTCAGCGCCTGCAGGGCGTGCGTGGAGCGCGAGCGCACGGCGCAGGAAGTCATCGTGTCGGGCTGGTCGAAGTTGGACAGCAGCGGCAGCCGCACCGTGCGCTTGTTGAGCAGATAGAGGCTGCGACGGTTATGCTGCGCCGGGTCCGGCGTGACCGGCCACAGGTTGTCCGGCTCCGCCTCGGTGAAGATGATTTCGTAAATCTCGGGTTCGATCGGGACCTGCACGGGCGGACCGCCGATCTCCCGGTTCAGCTTGCCGGCCGCCGCCAAGGCGCTGTCGCGGATGGCCTCGCCGCTCAAGCGCACGCGGTTGGCCCGCCAGTAGAAGCGGTTGTCGCCATCCTGCTCCGCCTTGGCCGGATCGATCTCGGACGACTGCCGGTAAGCGCTCGACAGCACGATCATGCGGTCGATTGCCTTCACGCTCCAACCCATCTTGACGAAAGCCTTCGCCAGATAATCAAGCATCTCCGGGTGCGATGGATTGGCGCCGCCCAGCAGCCCAAAATTGTTGGGGTCGTCGGTGAGCGCCCCGCCCATGCGGAATTCCCAGATGCGGTTGACCATCACGCGCGCGGTGAGCGGGTGGTCGGGCTGGATGATCCACTCGGCCAGCACGCGCCTGCGTCCCGAGGAGTCCGGGCCGGGTTCGGGCAACTGCGGCAGCTCCTGGGCGAGGGCGCTCGGGAAGGCCGGCGGCACCTCGTCGCCCAGGGCCAGGGCGCTGCCGCGCTGGTGCACGTGCATGGGCTCGATCTCGGCCCGCTCGCGGGCGGCGGGGGCCTGCTTGCGCGGGATCTCGAACTTGCGCTCCGCCTGCAGGCGGCGTCGCAAGTCCGTCCAGGCGGCGACGGCCGAAGCGCCGAGGAGCTCCTCGCCACGCTCGCCCATGAGTTGCGCCAGGTCAGCTCCGCGTTGCAGGGCGGCGTCGCGGGAGAGGGGGCGGCGAGCAAAGGCCAGGTCGAGCGGGGCGATCGCAGCCAGGAGTCGGCGCGGCACGACGCGCGCATGGGCGTACTGGCCTCCGCCGGTGTTGCTCACGTGCATGGCCAGGGTGTTGGTGCCGGCCACGAGGGCAGCGCGCGCGGCGGGGGACAACTCGAACACGGCGTAGTCCCGCAGGTAGCCCGAGGCCTCGGCGGCGAGCACGCCGTTCACGAACACCCGCGCGTCCTCGTCGTGGTGCAGGACCAGCACCGCATCGGTCTCGGCGGCGTCCCAATCAAACGGCTGCCGCAGCCAGAGCTCCGACTCGCTCCAGACGGTGCCGACCTCGGCCCCCGGAGTGCCGGGCGTGCCGAAGCCCGCGCGACCTAGGGACCAG
>CAYOPA010000622.1:0-2738 GCA_964405625.1 uncultured Bryobacterales bacterium | reverse complement strand
AAACTGACCTCGAGGCTGTTTGTTGATCTGTCCTCATATCGCGACTATCGAGCTTGTGCCATGGGCGGCTATTCCTGCGCCTGGACCACCAGAGCTTGCCACGTTATGACACGTAGTGCCCCATCTGGGGGTGCGAACGTTGTTGGGACCGTGCAAGAATGCCAATCAAACAAGACACGCTCGACGCGTGCCACGGAGTCGAGAAGCATATGCGACGGTCCCGTCCCTCGAATCTCAGTCCACTGCTGCTGATCGTCCTGATCGCTGCGGCACCCCTGGCGCCCGCAGCGACGGTCTATTTCTATGCCGATCCCGGTCTGGCGGGGGCTGCGGGCCAGGATGGTGAACCGGGCGGTGCAGCCAGCGCTGATGCCCTTTCAAACGACGCTTACAACTACGCCGAGGCCGAAGGCGGCGCTGGCGGCTCCGGGGGCGGAAATGTCGACCCGGGCGGCACCGGAGGGGCCGGTGGCGCCGGAGGCGCGGCCGCGGCCAATGCTGAGAATATTCTTCCGGTCCCCGTGGTCTTCTCGATGTCGATCGCGGTCGGGGGCAACGGCGGCGCCGGCGGTGACGGCGGGCCAGGAACGCCAGGCGCTGGTGGTAGCGGTGGCGCGGCGACGGCCACCTCAGTCGTTCGCGCGTCTGGCAGTTATCCCTATTCCGATGAGGGGAGCAGCACCGCGACCGGCGGCCGCGGCGGCGCAAGCTCCGCCCTGGCTGGCAGCGGCGGCAACGCCACAGCCTCCGCAGTGGGCGAGAGTGTGGGTGGCACCTGGCTTGGCCTTGCAGCAAGAGCAACGGGCGGCGTGGGCGGTGCCGGCTACGGCGCGGCCGATGGCGGTAACGGCGGCGCTGCGGTTGCTACCGCATCGGGCAGTTCCGACAGCGAGCTGATGATTTCGGCCTCGCAGGTCGGCGGCGCCGGCGGGTCGGCATTCGGCTCCGGCGCTGGCGGTTCCGGCGCCGGGTCGATCCTCAGCAACGCGGTTGGCGGGTCCACGGCTGGCGCACTCCACCTGTCACAGGTGGCAGCTGGTGGTGCGGGAGGCGCGAGTGCGTTTGCCCCGGGTATGGCCGGGGACGCGTCATCGGCGCTGACGATTGTCGATACGGATAGCAGCGACGTGTTCGTCGAGGTCGTAGCGTTCGCGGGTGACGGAGGCGAGGCCAGCGGCACCGCAGGCAGCATCTCCGGACGCACCGGGGGCAACGCCGTTGCGTCGTTGGCGGCGGTCGCCACTGGCAACGTCTCGATTTCGGCAGAGGCGTACGGCGGAGCTGGCGGGGGGTCTGCTGGTGGGACCGGTACGGGCGGTGCCGGAGGCACGGCAACCCTGGGTACCGTCCACGCCGAGTCGACGAACGGCGGGGCTGTCACTGTAGTCGGCTATGCACGGGCGGGTCGCGGCGGCGGGGCTGCCGGCACGGCTGGCGGCGGTAACGGCGCAAGTGTCTCACTGCTCAATGCCATTGACGGAACGACCACTGGCGCGCTCACGCTGGAGCAACTGGCGATCGCTGGCGGTGGCGGTGCTTCCGTCGACGGCCTGACTGGCGCGGGCGGCACCGCATCCAGCGAGATCGTAAGGACCGGCGCCTTCAGCGCGCTGTCGGTAACCGCCCAGGCCTCCGGCGGATCCGGTGGTCGCCGCAATGGCGAGTCCGGACTTGGCGGGGTGGGTGGCGATGCCAGCGCGGTTGCCGGTGCCACCAATCTGTCGGGACAGGCCGACGCCAGCGCCATTGCCAGCCCGGGTGCAGGCGGCTCGACCATCCATGGCACTAACCGAGGCGATGCGTTCGCCTCGGCTCAGGCAACTGGCACGCACGCGGCGTCGGCCACCAGCCTGGCGAATGCCGCCAGCCACGCCGTCGCCGAAGCTAACGCCGTATCGACCGGCGATTCCACCGCGGTAGCCAGGGCCACCGGCCAGAACACCGTCGTGGCCAACGCTGAAGCAACTGGCCAGGGTTTCGGCCATGCAGCCAGGGCCGCGGCGCGTAGTTCGGGTCCTGGTCAGGCGAGTTCACGCGCGACCACGTCGGGCGGCCTGGCAACGGCGATCATTGCGTCCGCCAGCGGCATATCCGTGAACAGCTTGAACGTGCAGGCCATCGCCGCCACGGACCAGATGGAACTGCCGTTGGGGTACCCCGTGACCGTCAATGTGTTTGCAGGGGCAGTGGGTTCTCCGGATGCGACGCTCGCTGCATCGCTCCTGTCTGCCAACAGCAATGTCAGCGCCACGTTCAGCGACCTGGGCGCGGAGATCCTGCTGTTGGGTTGGCAAGGCGAATTTCAGGAGTTGCTGGGGAGTGGCACTCCCGTGCAGACGATCCAGAGTTCGGTCGATGCGACTTTCGATGCGGCCCTTCTGGGCGGATCAGGACAACTTCTACTGGGCTTGCTGGATCCCATCAGGAGCGTCGGATTGCCGGGAGACCCAATGGGTACGGTGACTTTTCGGGTGTCCGTCGGGGGGACATTGGCCGAGGCCATGACGTTCACGTCCCTGGCCCTGGCGACTTCGTACTTCGACGACAACGTCATCGACCTGGGTTCGTGGGAGGCCGACAGCGCCGACAAACTCAATATCAGGATTGAGCTTGAAACCACCTTTGAGAAGCTGGAGTCCCGAAAGGTGCTTTTCGTCAGTTACGCCCTGGCCAATGTTGCCGTCATTCCTTTACCGGCGGCAGCCTGGCTGTTCCTCAGCGGATTGGCAGCGATCGGG
>CAYOPA010000621.1:0-2741 GCA_964405625.1 uncultured Bryobacterales bacterium | reverse complement strand
CTCCACGCCGTCGATCACGCCTTGCCAGTCGGGGCTGTGGTCGCGGTTCCAGTGCGAGGTGGGGTTCAGATGCCGTTCGGGCTTAAAGCTGCCGCGATTGCCGTTGCCCATGTTGGAGGGCTGGTGCTTGGCGCAGATCTCCAGGAACTTCTTCTGCTTCTCCACCGCGCCGTCGTCGTTGATGCCGCGCGAGGGGATGCAGAAGAGGATGAAATCGTCGCTGAAGCTCTCGGCGTCACCGTACCGATGCAAGGTGTTCGTCATGCGCAGCCTCCTTCACGGCATCGGGATTGCTCACCCGGCCCAGACCCATGTTCGTCTTGGCGCGGTGATAGCTGAAGCCCATCTCATCGAGAATCGGGGCCAGCAGGCGGTCTTCGCCGTCCTCGTCGCACTTGGTGGAAATGCCCACCGCCGTGACGGTGTCAATGCGCTTGTTCACGTCGCGCACAGCCTCCAGCACGGCCGGGGCTTCGCGAATGGTCGTCTTGATCTCCACGATGGCAGACAGGATCTTCTCATTGAGAATGTCTTCGCGGATGTCGCCGGTCTGCTTGTCGGTCATCAGGTGCGTGATCGGGTTCTTTTCCTCAAACCCCACGCCCATCGCCGCCAGCGCATGCGTCATCTCCTGGATGTCGCGGAAGCGCACGCCCACGCCGGGCCGGCCGAACTCGATGGTGTAGCCGACCTCGCCGACCTTCACGCGCGGCGTCACGTCGTTGGTCTTGACCTCTTCGGTGCCGCGGCCCTTGATGCCGGTGGACTTGTGCTCCACGACCGGGTCGGAAAAAATCTGCCGAACCAAGCGCGGCATCTCGAGCTCGTTCATCTCAAACGCCGCCGTGGGGCAGACGTCAGGCTCGGGCTCAAACCGGAACAGGAAGGTCTTGGCCAGCTTGCGAACGGTGCGCACCATCGTCGGATTGAGGTGCTCCTGGCTCATGCCGCGGAAACAGGTGCCGCACTCGACGCACTCTTCGTCATTGATGGTCGCCCGGTTGATGGCCGGATCGACGTAGATCGCCCCCATCGGACAGACCGGAATACAGTTGGCGCACGCGACGCATTTCTGTGGATTGATCCTCATAGCCCTGCTCTCAGGCAATGAGTCTAACACACGGTCAAGGCCTGGAATCGATAATGGGTCAGAGCTGTTTCCATCACGTTCTACAGGGCTTAGGGGTCTGCCGTTGGACCTGTGGCGCAGGCGCCTACGCCTGCCGCCTCGACCCCCAGGTCGAGGCCCCCTTGGTCAGGCTACGGAAGGTCGGCTCGAAAGCCGACCCTGCGGGCGGTGCCAAAGCCCGCGCCACGGGCGCCCGGCGTCAGGCCGCGGTTGCCTAAAACATCCCGCGCAGCGCCGTAAACGCCTCCACTACGCGGAAGCTTTCTGACGGCTCGGGCAGGTCGGTCAGCTCCAGCGCCCAGGTCGTCTCATGCGGGATGAGGATCGCCCGCAGCCCCGCCTCCAGCGCCGGTTGGATGTCGGACTTCGGGCTGTTGCCGATCATCCAGGTGCGCGACGGCTCCATCGCGGCATCGCTCACGATCCGTCGATAGGCTTCCACATCCTTCTCGCGCACAACCTGCACGCCATGGAAATGGTCCCCCAGCCGCGAACGGCTGAATTTGAAAAGCTGCTCCTCGCTGTGGCCCTTGGTGAACAGCGTCAGGTGGTGGCGGTCGCTCAGGAACTCCAGCGTCTCCTCCACGCCCGCGATCAGCTCGATCGGCCGGTCGATGATGCTCTCGCCGATGGCCACCACCCGCTCCAGGTCGGCGTCGCAGTAGTGCCGCTCGGCCAGCCGCTCGAAGCAGGCTTTCAGGTTGCGCGCGAAGCTCTTGGAGCCGTACCCGTGGATGCGGATGCTGGCCATCTCGATCTCATCGAGGGTCTCGCGGACCTCCGCCGCGCTGAGCGCGGTGTGAGCCAGGAAGTCGGTGAATTCGGCGATCGCCTCTTCAAAGTAGACGGCGTTCTCCCACAACGTGTCGTCGGCGTCGATCAGCAGCCACTGCCGGTCCATCTAGCTATGGTACGAGCCGGAGGCGGTTAGAAAAACCAACCCTCGCCTGTGGCACAATCAACGATTCATGCGTGCTTTACAACTGGTCGCTCCTCGCGAGATGGAGCTGCGTACGATTCCCGATCCGCCCGACCCCGGTCCGGGAGAAGTTTCGGTGCGCATTCACGCCTGCGGCGTCTGCGGCAGCGACATGCACTTCTACCTGGAAGGCAATTCCGCCGGGACCGCGGCGCGCTTCCCGATGGTGGTGGGGCATGAGCCCGCCGGCGAGATCGTGGCCTTGGGCAAGGGCGTCGAAAACCTCGCCGTCGGCGACCGCGTGGCCGTCGAGCCGGCCGTCACCTGCGGGCAGTGCGAATACTGCAAGGCCGGCAAGCGCAATCTGTGTGAGCGCTGCGAGTTCATGATCGGCATCCAGTTGCCGGGCCTGCTGCTCGAATACGCCACCATCCCCGCCGGCAACGCCCTCAAGGTTCCCCCGACGATGAGCTACGGCGCGGCCGCCGTCGTGGAGCCCGTGGCCATTTTGCTGCACGCTCTGGAGCTGGCCGAGCTCAAGCCGGGCGAGACGGTCGCCATCATGGGCGCCGGGCCGATCGGCATCACCGGCTGCGCCATGGCCAAGCTGGCCGGCGCCTCGCTGGTGGTATGCGGCGACATGATTCCGCACCGCCTGGAGCGCGCCCGCGAGATGGGCGCCGACTTGGCCGT
>CAYOPA010000620.1:0-2741 GCA_964405625.1 uncultured Bryobacterales bacterium | reverse complement strand
CGGCGTGCTGGACCGAGGCACGCTGTTTGTCTCCGCCGCGCCGCCAGGGATTGTTGCGCCTGAGGCCTCCGGCCGATTGAGCCCATTTACAGCGGCAATAGTGGAGCACATCGCGACCCCCGGACTCGAGGTGGCGTCGATGATGCGCCGCATTCGGAGTTCCGTCTCGGCTCAGACCAACAGTCGACAGATACCTTGGTCAAAGAACAGCCTAGTTTCCCCCGTATTCCTCGCCGGCCCCGCCCCCTCGCCGCCAACTGAGCCGCAGCCGACGCCTGCCGGGCCGACAGCACCCGGTGCGGCGGAGGCCGCCTGGAGAGTGGTCCAGACCATGCCCGACGGTCCGCACAAGCGGCGCGCGCTCGAGAGTTTTGTTCGGTACCATGCCGACAGCGCCTACGCGCGCGCGGCGCGGGCCCTGCTATCGGAGCAGGACGAGAGCGAAACGCTTCGGCAAGAGGCGCGACTGCCGACGGCCGACGCTCCACCGCCGATGGCGGTGGAGCCGCCTGCGACCTCACCAATCGAGCGTGCTGCCGTCGCGGAGGCCGCGCTCGGACTCGATCGTCAGAGCCGAACTCTGATCCAGCGAGCTCTCGCTCAACTCGGGCACAGCCCAGGCCCTGACGACGGTGTGTTCGGCCGATTCACGCGGGTCGCCATTGGCCGCTTTCAGCGTGCCTTCGGGAGCGAGCCTACCGGCTACCTCACCGAGGCGGAGGCGCGCACGCTGATAGCCCGTGGCCGTGAGGTGCAGGCGGCACTTCCAACCCCGTCGAGCGCAACGGACGGCATCTGGTCGCTGACGTTTCCCAATTGTGTGTCCTTGGGCGCGCCACTACAACTCCTGGAGCGTCGCCGCGTCAAAGACGGTCGACTCCGCGGCACGGTCGAATGGACCGATGCCGAGGACAGCTGGGACCTCCGGCTCTCGTTTCCCGAACCCGGTGTACTTCTCGTGCGCGGAGTCCTCATCAATTTCCGCGGCTACACCGGCTCATTTCAGGCTCGCGCAATCTGGGAGGGCAGCCTCTATCGAGGCTCTAGCACATTCGCAACCGGCAACTGTATGATCGAAGCTCGCAAAATGCAATGATTTCACAGCCGAGGTCATTCACAGTCGAAATGGGTTGCCTTCTATAAGGCTGAACTCATAAATGCCTGATTTGTACCGGTCTCCATGGCGAACAACTGCATTGCAAGTTTCTCGACCGTCTCTGACACGCCGCCACCTTTGGCAATAGTCACCATCCTCGTTAACTCGCCAGAATCCAAGATCCTGGCCCTCTTCATAGCGAACTCGGGAAGTGCCATTCGGATCTAAGTAAACATAGAAAGAATTTGAGCCTTTAGCTGACAAAGTGTTCCCAATTATTTCCGCTTTGATTGCAGTCTCATCCAATACTATTTCATTCGAGTCCGTTCCCGAAATTGTGCGTTCCCTGAAGCTGGCGCATGGGAGCGCATGAGGCGAGCCGTCAACCGAAACGGCGGTTAAATCGAGGATATAGACGCACTCGGCACGGCTCAATTCCAGCTCGTCTGCTCCTGCAACGATCAAATCGCCGATCGCATAGAGATTACAACGCGGCCAAACCGGGTCTCTGCGCCGCTTGCTGCACTCGGCCAGAGCTCTTGTGATCGCGACATCGATAGCGGGCGCTGTGCTGTAGCCTGTAGCTGTAGCCCAAGGGGGCCCGTCCAATGTTCCGCCCGTGACGGCAAAGGCTCGATAGTGGGGCCGCTCCAGGTACTGCGCGAAGGAACGGCTCGTTTCGCTCAACTCAGAAGAGGGGTTCGAACCCGCAGAGCAACCCACGCTTGCAAATGCAAAGAGTATCAGCGGCAAGGAAGCCAAGCTCTCACGCATTGTGCCTCCGGTCGACGCGACAAGCGGACCAAATTGTTGTTGCTGATGGTCACCGGATGAGCAGCCGCTTCCGCGTTTGCTGACCGTCCCTCGCAAGCATAGCGCAGAGAGCGCAATCATCAAGTGACACGTGAGCAGAGCGACGAGAGGCATCAGGTCTAGACGCAATCCTCTGGCAGATGAGTAGCAGGCTGGTGAGACTCGAGGGGACACCTCCCGCTTCAATCGCTCCGCGCAACACCATCCCGGTCCGGCCCAGCGCCTTGCTGCAACCGCTGCACCCACGCCACCGTCCCCGCTGGAATCCTGCTCCGATCGGCGCTATCGTCCGTCCTGGGCCCTGCCGCTCATAGCGGTGGGTGACTGCCGTCGCTGGGGTGCCGAACTTGCCTGAGTCTAATGCCGCCTGAGCTTGCCGGGATCGGGGATGCTGTTCGCCGGGTGCCGCGCGATCTTTTGGCGTCGCTGCTGGTCATCGCCGCCTTCTTGACCTTCACGGTCATGGCGGTGCTGGTGCGGGTTGCCGCCGAGCATCTGGCGATCGTCGTCGTCGTGTTCATTCGGCAGATCATGACGATGCTGTTGATGACGCCGTTCTTTTGGCTCAATCGCCACCAGATCCGTCATCCGGCGGGGCTCGAGATGCATATGCTGCGCGGGGTCACCGCCGTCGGGGCCATGGTTTGCGGATTGAGCGCCATCGTCTACGTGCCGCTCGCCGACGTCACCGCCATTCAGATGACCGAGGTCTTGTTCATCACTGCACTTGCCGCCCTGCTGCTGAAGGAGAGCGTCGGCTGGCGGCGCTGGCTGGCGACGGCCATCGGCTTCTCGGGCGTGCTGGTCATGCTGCAGCCGTTCAGCGGCGGGG
>CAYOPA010000619.1:0-2787 GCA_964405625.1 uncultured Bryobacterales bacterium | reverse complement strand
CCCCTTCGACGGACAACCCGCGCTGTTCCGGGCCGCTCTGTCCAGCCGACGCGATCCCTTTACGATCTCCTACCTGCCCTTTGGCGGCTCGGGTTTCTTCTCGCTGACGGCCAATCCGGACGGCATCGTCGGCTTCGAGGCATCGTTCGAGTTCGGCGGCGCGGCCGCGTTCGGTTTCGGACCGCTGAGCGGCCAGGGCCGTCTGATGACCGGTGTCTACATCCGGCAGCTCAAGACCGAGGGGCGCTCGCTCACCGAGATCACCGGAACGTTCTTTGTTGGCGGCTCGGCCTCGATCTGGATCTTCAGCTTCGGCGCCTCGCTATATGTGCGTCTTGGCATGCTGAACGGCAACATGACGGGCCGGGCGGTCTTCACTTTTTCCTTCTCGATCGGGATCAAGGATTTCGAGTTCTCGGTAACCGCCTACCGCACTCAGGGCGAAGGCTTTGAGGAACGGGCGGCGTTCCTTGGCAACGGTCGCGGAGGAACGCGCTTCGCGCAGATCGGCGAAGCCGCGACACTACCTGACACGCTGGGCGACGATACGGCTCAGGTCAGGGCGGCGGCGGTCTGCCAGGGCGCCGATTGGGGCCGCTACCGGAGCTACTTCGCACCGCCACAATCGCGCCACTTCGAGGACCTGCTGCCATGACTGCCGATCCACAGGTCAGCCTGGGCTCGGGCGAGGGCCATTCCCCGTCCCCGGTCATTCCTTATGCACGGATCGTACCGAACGGAACCATGCCTGACGGTCGCCTCGCGGCGACGTTGCTCCTCACTCCCGACGGCTGCTGCGAGAAGGGCGGTTGCGGCGGCGCGGGGGACTCGCCGCTCGATCTGGCGCGCTGGCCCGCCACGATCCTCGACTACCTCGCACCCCCTGCAGGCGGTGGTGCCGCAGACACTGGGTTCACGCTCCACGCGATCCCGCTGATCCCGGGGCTGGCGGGACCGATCGTCCCGTGCGCCCACGGCGCCCCACAGCCGCTCGCTGCGGCCTTCGCCGCCCCGCTTGGCGACATACCGGCGGCGGAGCGGCGAGATCTCACCGGGCTCTGGCAAGTGTCGCTTGGCGGTGCCGAAGCCGACTGGCAGACCATGGCTCGCAGCATCGCCGCCGCGCTTGCAGGGCAGGGCACAAACGCCGAGGTGCTCGGCACGAAGGTCGACGACCTCACGCAGACAGGGAACGAAGGGCAAATCAAGCCAACGGCGCCACCTGGACCGGAAGATGGGGCGAAGATCGTCGCCATGGTCGGGGTGCGTCAGGCGGACCTGGCGCTCGCGCTGGAATTCCAACGCGTTGACGAACTCGGACTGTCCCTGCGCGAATGTTGTGGCGAACCCAATGCGCGGCTGAATGCGGAGACGGCTCGACGTGCGGAGCTGCGATCCTCCACAGCAATCGTTAGAAACGGAGACGAAGATCCGCTTGGCAAGGCCCGGAAGGTTGAACGCAGCAAGCTGAATGAGGATCTCGCGGTTTTCAACCGGCGGGCGGCTGTGCAGGCTTTCGAAGCCGAAAAGACCAGGGCCGCAACCGCCGAATGCAAGCCTTTCGAACCCAACTGGGCAGGGCTTACCCCGTCCACGGCCATCAACCGCGAAGAACGAGAAAAGAGGTTTGAGGAGGCTGCAAGGTCCCATGCCTATGCCACATGGCCGGAGTATCCAGAAAACACTGATGAAGTAGCCGCCGGTGCACCCGGAGAAGCCACGCATCTCGCCAAGGCGCTGCGCAACTTCTTCAACCTTCAATCGACCCCGAGCCTGGCCCGCGCCTTCGTCCTCGCCTTCGACATAGCACTCGACCCGGAGGCGCTTGCTGGGATTGCAGGTGAAAGCCGCTTCTTGCTTCTCTGTGCACCGCTGCCGGCGCTCTTCCAGACCTGCTTCGGCACGCCCGCGCCCCGGGCCTGCGTTTGGACGCTCTGCAAACTCGAACGCTTTGAAGACGGATGGCACTTCTGGCCGGCGACCGAGGACGAAGCCTTGGCCTGCCTTCAGGCGGGCAACACTTCCGACCTGCCCGAGGGCCACCTGCCGTCACAGGTTGGAGGGCTTCTGTCGATGGGCGCGGGCAGCGCAGCCGATGCCGCCGTGCATCGACCGCGTTTCGACCTGACAAGCCTCGACATCCGCACTGCCGCTGAACTCGAGATGCAGCGGCGGACTGCCCGCGCGGCAGCCGGGGCACCGGGTCCGGAAGACACCGCGCAGCAAATCATGCAGCCCGACGACCTCGCTCATGGGGCAAGCTTCCACACAGCGGGGATCACGCTGCTCTGCCGCTCGGCCCAGGTCGATGCCGCCAGGCGACTGGCGCGCAAGATCTTGCGAGAGGAACCCATGCCCGGAGCAGCGACGCCGGGGCCGCGTGGCGCCGCGATCTGCGCCGGCGGCGAGGCTGGCACGCGCGATGTGGTTCTCGATGCCTCCGATCTCACCGTCGGCTACCGCCTCCTTGTCGGCCTCCCCTCCGAAGATGGCGGAACAGACTGGCGCACGGTCATGGGCCGAGAGATCACCTATGGCACCACCGGCGACCGCCGCGGTCCGGTCGTCGAACGTGTCCTCGCCCGCCTTGGCCTCGGCCCTGGCGCGTCAGCGCGACAGGTGATCGACGGCGCTTTCCTGGCGACACCTGGTCGGCTCCTTCCCACCGGAGCTAGCAATCCTGAGGCCAACGACGAACTTGAGGTTACCGTCGAAGAAGCAATAGCGGTCTGGAATGGCGGACCGATGGGGGTCGACTGCGCCGCGGTACCGGGCAAGCCCGTCTCC
>CAYOPA010000618.1:0-2790 GCA_964405625.1 uncultured Bryobacterales bacterium | reverse complement strand
TTCAATGGAGAGATCCCGCAGGGAACGCCCCAGCAGCCGTGCGGCCTGGTCGCACTCCCGGCGGCGCTGGTTGTAAGCCGAGGTCGCCAGCTCATGCCTCACGCCGCTATTGACCAGCACCATCTCAACACCGTCGGGCATCGCCACCGGCCGATGCTCCAGCGACCCGCAATCGAGCAGCAGAGCGCACCCCTGCCGTCCGAACACCGCCACGTACTGGTCCATCATGCCGCAGTGCAAGCCCACAAACTCCGCCTCGGCGTCCCGGCAAGCTCGCGCGAGCTCCTCGTCGGGCAGCGACGAGCCTCCCAGAGCCAGCAGCGCCATTCCCACTGCCACCTCCAGCGCCGCCGACGAGCTCAAGCCGGCGCCCAGCGGGACTTGGCTCTCAATTCGCAGGTCCGCCGGCGGGATGGTCACGCCGCGCAAAGCGAGCTGCCTCGCCGTGCCCGCCACATAGTCCGACCAGCGCCCGCGCGGTTTGGCCTGGGTCAGCGAGCGCACGTCCCACTGGGCCGTTTCATTGAGGTTGACAGCGTTTACAAGAAGCAGCGAATCGGAGCGGGGAGAAGCGCGGACCTCACAGTACAGATCCAGAGCCGCGGGCAACACCAGACCCTCGTTGTAATCGGTATGCTCGCCGATCAGGTTTACTCGCCCCGGCGCGCGAAAGGTCCGATCCGCCATTCGTATTTATCATTGCATCCCACGGCCTGGACGCGTCACAATAGCCGCCGTGCGCTTCCCTGTTTCTCGAATTTCGCCGCTGCTGGCGGCGCTGGTAATCGCTTGCGGTTGCGCTTCCGGTCCTGACGACGAACAGCGCGCCCGGATGGAGGCTGATTTCGAACGCTCCATGCGCAACGTGGTGATGGAAGGATTCTTCACTGTCACCGGCCGCGGCGATGATGGAAATCTCAGGCCGGAGCGCTACGAAGTGGAAAAAGCCGTCAAGGTCGCCGGCTCCCTGTGGACCATCCATGCCCGCATTCAGTATGGCGATCACGACTTCACCGCACCCGTGCCGGTGCAACTGCTGTGGGCCGGCGACACCCCAGTCATTTCGTTGACCGAAATCGAGCTGCCTGGAGCCAACGGCGCCTTTACAGCCCGCATCGTGTTTTATCGGGATCACTATTCGGGTATGTGGTGGCACGGAGAGACCGGCGGCAACCAGTTCGGACGCATGATCCGAAATGCCCCCGCCGAAGACGCCCCGTAACCCATGAATGCGCCGTCGTCGTCTTGACCAAAGTCGCTGAAGCGGATTGCGGACGCCGGGTATCCGTGTGTTTTCATGTTGAAGAGACAATCATGACCAGAAGAGAGCTGTATCAAGGGGCGATTTTCGTGTTGGGCGGCCTAATTGGCGCCGGGCTCGGCATTCCGGCGGCCGCTTATCTGCTGTTAGGCCCCAAGGAAAGCGAGGATGCCGAAGGCTGGTCCGACGCGGGCCGGGTCGGGGCGTTGCCTGAAGGCGAGCCGATTCGCCTGATTCTGGAACGTCAACGCAAGGACGCCTGGAAGCTCGAAAACGAAAAGGTCGCCGTCTGGGCCGTCCGCAAGGGAGACCAAGTGACGGCCTTCTCGCCCAAATGCCCGCACCTGGGCTGCGGCGTCAATTGGAACAACGAAAGCGGACAGTTCGATTGCCCGTGTCATGACTCCTCCTTTTCAGCGCAAGGAGAGGTGCTCGGCGGCCCGGCCCCGCGAAGCCTGGACCGTCATGAGACCCGCATCGAAGGGGACCGCCTATGGCTCGGTCCGATCCGCCCGGGGGATTCAGCCTGATGCTCGACAAATTGCTCGCCTGGTTGGAGGACCGCACAGGTCTGGTCAGCGGGGTTCAAAGCTTTTTCGATGAAGAGATACCGGCCTCCAGCGGCTGGCATCAGGTGTTCGGGAGCGTGGCGCTATTCGCGCTGGTTACCCAGTTCGCCACCGGCCTGCTACTGGCGGTCAACTACGCGCCCCAGCCCGGCGAGGCCTGGCTGAGCCTTCAATACATTGTCAACGAAGTCACCGCGGGCCGCCTGATGCGCGGCCTGCATCATTTCGGGGCGAGCTTGGCTGTCATCATCGTGGTGCTGCACATGATCCAGGTGATCATCTGGGGCGCCTATAAGAAGCCCCGGGAGGCGACTTGGCTCGCCGGGGTGGGCCTGCTGCTGCTGACGCTGGCCTTCGGCCTGACCGGCTACCTGCTGCCCTGGGACAACCGTGCGTATTGGTCCACGGTGGTCACGCTTCAGATCGCCGCGCTGCCGCCGGTGATGGGCGACTTGACGCTGCGGGTGCTGGGCAGCACCGACGGCTCGGTCGGCTCGGCCACGTTTTCACGGTTCTACACGCTTCATACGATGCTGCTGCCGGCGATCACGGCGGCGCTGGCGATTTTTCACGTCGCGCTGGTGCGTCGCCACGGCGTGGCCCCGCAGCCCGGCGATGAGGCGTTGCCGAAGAAGAAGTTCTATCCCGAGCAGGTTTTCAAGGACACGGTGGCGGTTTTCGTGCTGTTCGCCGTCCTGTTCGGGCTGGCGGCGCTAGTGGACGTGCCGCTGGGTCAGGTGGCCAACCCGACCGACACGACCTTTGTGCCGCGCCCGGAGTGGTACTTCCTGTTCCTGTTCCAGACGCTGAAGTTCTTTGAGGGCTCGCTGGAGATCGTCGGCGCCGTGGTGCTGCCCGGCCTGGCGGTGGCGGCGCTGGCGCTGCTGCCGTGGCTGGACCGCGGCACGGCCCGGCGCGTGGGCAAGCGCGGCGCGGCCGCGGCAGGCGTCGCTCTGGCCG
>CAYOPA010000617.1:0-2801 GCA_964405625.1 uncultured Bryobacterales bacterium | reverse complement strand
GCGTTCAGCATCAAGGAGACGCTGCGGCGGGTCAGCGGGCTGCACATTGTCGACGAGGACGCCTTCGGCCTGAACCTCAATATCGGGCTGCGGGGCCTGAACCCCCGGCGCACCCAGCGCACCATGCTGCTCGAAGACGGCGTCCCCATTCACCTAGCCCCCTATGGCGACCCCTCTGCCCACTACCATACGCCGCCGGAGATCATCGACGGCGTCGAGGTCATCAAGGGCTCGGGGCAGATCGCGCACGGTCCGCAGACAGTCGGCGGCATGATCAATTTGCTCACTGAGACGCCGCCGGACCGGTTCCGACTGAGCGTGGGCGGCGTCCTGGGCAATCGCGACTATCGCAGCGCCAACGTCAAGCTCGGCGGGGCCTGGGACCGGCTGAGCCTGCTGGGCCACGCCGCGCATCGGGAAGGGGCCGGAGTCCGCCGCGGCCACAGCCACGAGGTCAGCTTGGCCGGCCTGAAAGGGTTGCTGCGGCTGGGGGGCGGGCAGACGCTGTTGCTCAAGGGCGGCTACTATCAGGAGCGGTCGAACATCACCGAAGCGGGCATGTCGCAGGCGGAGTTTGCAGCCGACCCGCTCGGCAATCCGTTTGGTAATGACCGCTTCGAGCTCAACCGCACCTCCTTCCAGGCCGTCCACGGCGTCGAGCTCGCCGAGCAGGTGCGGCTGAGCACCAACGTCTACTACAACAAGATCGACCGCACCTCCTACCGCCAGATCGACTACGCGGGAGACTCGATGACCGCCGTTCCGGACACCGGCTGTGTGGGAGCGGCGCGCACGGACTATTTGGGCTTCGCCTCGCTGTGCGGCAACAAGATGCGGCCGCGCGGCTATGAGCTCTTTGGGGTGGAGCCGCGGCTGGACTGGCGCCGGCGCATTTTCGGCCTGCGCAGCGAAGGGGTCGCTGGGGTTCGCGTCCATCAGGAGTGGATCACGCGGCGGCGCTTCAACGGCTTTCGACCCGACGCCCGCGAAACCGACGCGAACGTTTTCTTCCGCGACTGGAACGAGATTAAGGTCAACGCTTTTCCAATCTTCGCCCAGAACACCTTTCGCGCCGGGGATTGGACCTTCACCCCAGGGCTGCGCGTGGAGACGATCCGGTTGCGCAATTCGGCCATCAGGAAAGACAACCGACCGGTCGACGTCCAGGTTGGCGACAACCAGAACGTTGCGCTGCCCGGTTTCGGCGTCACCTACCTGGCCTTGCCGCGCAGCACCGTGTTCGCGGGCGTCCATCGCGGCTACGCGCCGCCGCGCCCGGACGACAATTTCGATCCGACCGACTCCGGATTTGCACCGGTATCGGCCGAGCGCAGCACGAACTATGAGCTCGGCCTGCGCTCGGTCCCTACCAGGTTGCTGCGGCTGGAGGCGACCTTATTTCGCATGGATTTTCGCAATCAGATCGTGCCCGGAGAGTCGGTCGGCACGCCTGCGCTAACTTGGGCGAACGCCGGACGCACGCTCAATGAGGGGGTTGAGCTGGACGCCCGGCTGGAGCTTGACTCGCTGCTGCCGGCCGGTCATGGTCTGTTCGTAAGCGCGGCGTACACGCGTATCTTCACGGCGCGTTTCTCCAGCGATCAGTTCCGCGACGAGATCAACGTGCGGGGCAATCGACTGCCTTACGCACCGGGTCACCTACTCACGCCGGCATTGAGCTATCGCCATCGGCAAGGCTGGAGCGTGCAGGCGAGCGTGGAGTCGCTCGCCGAGCAGGTGACCGACAACCTCAACCAGCGCACCCCGGCGCCGGATGGCATGGCCGGGCTGATTCCAGGCTTCACGACGTTCAACACGGCGCTGAACGCACCGCTGCCGCGCTGGGGCCTGACGCTGTTTGTCAGCGGGACCAACCTCGCCGACCGCCGCTACATCGTCAGCCGCGTGGACGGCATCCACGTCGGGCGGCCGCGCCAAGTGCTGCTCGGGTTTCGCTACGAGCGCTGACCCGTCGCGGGGCCGAGGCGACGCGCGCGCCAGCCGAGGTCGTTTCACCCTCGGCATGGGAAGCGCAACACCGGATGTCAGCCCCCGATGCGTCACGCCGTTGTTGGACTCGGCTCTCGTCGTAGCCTCACGGATTTAGCGTCAAGCGGGGCGTCGACGATCTCCAAGGCGCCGCGATTTTTGCGCCCCTAGGGCAAAACCTTGCGGCGCCGGGCTTGGTCATGCCGACCAACCGCGGAGGGGAATAGGTCGAGCGTTGCGGTCCAACGACCCAACAAGAAAGGGCGACCGTGTCTTCACGGTCGCCCTTTCGATTGTAAATCGCCCAAGCGCCCAATCGGACGCCGTCGGCCTTAGGCCGCCTTGCGGCGGCGCAGGAGCGCCAATCCGGCGATTCCGCCAGCCAGCAACAGCAATGTGCCGGGCTCCGGAACGGGCTGCACGTTGATGCGGTATGTGAACTCGGTCAGAGTCGGCGACGTGAGCTCGAAACGAATGCTGTTCGAGTCGAAGTCAATGCAATCGCTGATTGTGCAACCGGCGACGGCAGTCGCGAAGTACGGATCGTTCGAGCCCAGGCCCACGGACCGGATGCCTCGACCGCCGGAGAACAGGACCGAGTCGAACTCGAACAGGACCCCGCTGATGATGTTAATGCCACCGAACAGGGAAAACTCGTCGGCGAGGTTGATGTTAATGAAGATGTCGCGCGCCAGGACATCGATCGAGGCATCCTCGAAGATGTCAAATGCGCCGGCGCCGAGGTCGGCGGTCTGAGTGAAGTAGGTCCCTCCGATGCTGGTGCCATCGCCTTTGACGATCTCCACGCCGGG
>CAYOPA010000616.1:0-2813 GCA_964405625.1 uncultured Bryobacterales bacterium | reverse complement strand
TCTGACGCGGCCAGCCCAGCGGCGGCTTGGACTTCTCCCACGACTTGAGCATGGGCTTTTCGGACCAGTTCGGCGTGAAGCTGGCGTTGGGCTCGTTACGGGAGTCGAGCCAGCGGCCCAACTTCCAGGCGCTGTTGGCGACCGTGGTCAGGCCCTTTTCGACGTATTTGATGGGGCGGTGCATGTTGACTTGCGTCTCCTGGTTATCTGTACAAACTGAAACTTGTTGTTCGGTTCCACCCGGCCGACCCACTTTGGCGACACAGCGAGCAGATGGGCCTTACGGCCCGCGTACCTTTCTTTGGACAGCATAGGCGGCCCGCGGGCAAGGGGCCACCACCTTCAATCGAATGGCAGGAATTTGCAGCGGATGGCAGTTCCGTGCGCTGAACGGCGGGAGGTCAGAAACACCTGGGCCCCATCCTGTTTCGTTCAGGGGCGCCGCAATCCGGCCCCGGCCCGCAGGTAGAAGATCGCCACCCGGTCGTCTTCAAAGACCGCCGGGCCGTTGTGCTCTTCGAGTTGGCGCCGGATCTCGGCCAGCTTCTCGTCCGGAATGCCGCCCATCCGCATTGCTTCCTTGAGCTCCAGCAGCCGGTCGCGCGGGACGGCGGCCACGGCTTGGTCTCGGTAGTTGTTGGTGCGGGTTTTGTGCAGCACAACCGTGTCAAACCCAAGCTGCACCAGGCGCCGGAAGTCGATCGGCCGGGCGAGCGACGGGACGCCCGCCAGGTCGGCCAGCGCCGGCTCGTTGGCGATGGCGGCCTCGGTCTCGGGCGGAAACGTGCTGAGGTAGCCCGCCGCGATGGGCCGGCCGTGGACCGTCTGCGCCGCCATGTTGTGGACGCTCTGGCTGCGCTGGTTGAAGGGGATGTCGAGAACGGCGCCGATCCGCAGCAGCGGGCCGTCGAGCATCCGTGCATAGGAGGGCGCGAAGTCCGCCTTCTGCATCGGGTAAGGCAGCCAAGCGTACTCGAATAGGATCAGCCCGGCAACGGCCAGAAAGACGCCGTCGCCGCGATTGCGCAGCGCCGACCAGCCCAGCGCGGTCAGCGCCGCCAGCGCCAGGCTGGTCAGGATCAGGAACCGATTGGCGACGCGCAACACCGACAGCCCCGGCATGTCGCGCAGCAGCTCAAACGGAAGCCAAACGCCCTCGAGCAGCTTGCCGTTCCACCACATCGGCGAGCCCAACGACAACACCAGCATCAACCCGGCCAGCGCCGCCCAAAACCACGCCATCCGCCGCCGTCGAACCAGCGCCAGCCCCGCCAGCGCTAGCGGAACCACGCCCAGGTAGCTTATGAACCCGGAAGCCTGATAGGCTCGCTCCAGATACGAATCCAGCACGAGACCGCCCCACAACGGGTGTCCGAAATGGGGCGTGAGCAGGTACGCGGCGTCAATGCCCCGGTCAACCGCGGGTTTCTGGAAGTACTCTGCGCCGCTCGCGATCTCCACCACCAGCGGCGCCACGAACGGCCCGACCGCCAGCACCGCGGTCAGCGCCGCAAGCGCCAGGTCCTGCACAACCGCCTTCGCCCGCCGCTCCGACCGCGCCCAGTAGGCGGCCAGCACGAACGCGGCGCAAAGGGCCAGCTTGATCCCCAGATGCCAACTGCACAGCGCGTTGAGCCCGAAAGTGATACCGAACCCAATGGCCGCCCGCTGCCCGCCCTGGCGCAATAGCCGAATCAGGTAGTACAGCGACCAAGGCAGAAACTGCGTCGAGAGCAGGTTGATGTGCTCAAAGGTCTGCTCGATGTGCTGCGGGAAGAACGCGAAAACCAGCCCGGCGAGCACGCCGCCGCGCGAGTCGCCGGATACTTCACGCCCCAGCAGCCAGCCGCCGTAGCCGGAAAGCGTCAGCGCCAGCAGCACGCTAAAGTTGTACGCCGCCGCCATGCCCAGCCAGGCGTTCACGGGCATGGAGACCAGCATGTTGAACGGCGAATGGGTGTGGAAAATCAGGTCGGCGCCGTGCGGGTGGAACAGCAGGTTGGTGTGATACGGGTGGACGTGCAGGTCGAACAGCGCCGTCTTCCACCACCACAGATTCCAATAGTTCTGCCAGACGTCGCCGGAACCAGCCGGCAGCGAGTCGGTGAAGCGAAACGCCAGCGGCAGGGTCAGCAGAACTGACAGCAACGCAAAGAGCGCCAGCACCATGCCGCGGCGCTCGGAGAGTCGCTCGATTGGGCTGGGCTTCAAGCTTCGATGATGGCATGAGCGGGGATCCAGCCGCGATCTGGATGGAGCCGCCGAGGGGCGCCCGCCCTCTGAAGCGGGGCGGCTCCCAATTTTTGTAGGCCGTTGATGGCGCGGGAACTCATCGAAGCTCCCCATTGCGCCACGCCTTCGGCTGCCCGGAGCGGGCGTCGGGCGCTCCCGGCAGCCTCCGACCGGATGGGGCGAAGGTCTCGAGCCAGGCCAGGGCCCGAACTCATCGACTCGCGCGCCGGTTTCCCGCGGTTTTCCTCGGGAAACCGGCTACCGCTTCTGGTAAGAAAAATCAGTAAGAAAAATTGGTTGACTAAGGTAAACACCTGTAGTACGCTACACCTGCTGGCGGTTCGTCGTCTTCTTCGTCGATAACAAGTTAGACAAGAGAGTGAAGCAACATGCAAAACACAATTGGAAGGATTCTTAGTCGATATCTAACGGTCGCAACGCTCGTTTTCGGAATGGCGTTCGCGGCGCGCGCGGGGTCCGTGGACATCATCGTGGTCGTGGATGAGTCGGGCTCGATGAGCGGCGAGCACGCTTGGCTACCCGGGATGATTAACTCGCTCGACACGCAGCTGGGGGGCCTG
>CAYOPA010000615.1:0-2830 GCA_964405625.1 uncultured Bryobacterales bacterium | reverse complement strand
CGCCAACAGCCCCCAAAAACCGCCGCCGCGACGCGAAGGAGGCGGCGGCTCGGGCTCGGCCGCCGGCCCGGGGTCCGGCGCCGGCACGGGTCCTGGTCGCGGCGAGGGCGGCTCGGGAAACGCGGGCGCCGCGTGGGCGGCCGCAAAGAGCTTCCCCGCATCGAACGCATTGCCTAAAATGGACTGCATCGCCGTCTCCTGACGCGCGCCCTTGGCAAAGGGCTCGCAAACATAGAGGCGCAGTCCGTCGGCGAAGGTTTCGTCCGCCGGTCAAAATGGAGCGGCTAAACTGCAATTGCACTGATATCAATCAGATACATCTGACGGCCCGCCCCGCCGTGCGGTGAATCCACGACCACCGATCGACCGTCGGGGCTGTAGCGGGGATGGGTGTCGCAGCGCCACTCGCCCGTGTACTCCTCGGGCGACAACAGATGCGCCAGCGGGACCCTTCGGCCGGTCGCAATCTCGAACAGGTACGGGTGTTGCAAGCGCTCCGCGTCGGGGTAGGTGTCGTTCAAGATCCAGCGGCCATTGGGCAAATAGGTGCAGTGGCCGTTGAGCGTCATCACGCCTTCGCCCACCACTTCGACCTGCTCGCTCTGGTCGCGATAGAGGTAGAAGGCGTCCTTGTGGGTGGGATGCCAGGCCCAGGCCAGCGCGTGGGACGCGTCGCGCCAGATAAAGTGCGACGTCTTGCCGTACGGATCGAGAACATAAGGGGCGGAGCCGTCGCTGCCCACGGTGAACATGCGCGTGCCGAAGGTGCGGCCCGAATCCGGCTTGAAGCGCCAGCGGTGCAGAAAAATCAGCCGCGAGCCGTCGGGCGAAACCAGCAGGTGGTTGAAGTAGTGCTTCAGGCCGGCCACGTCGTTGTGCGGGTTCGGGATCGCCGCCGCCTGCGCCACCGAAAAAATCAGCTCGGATTTGCCAGTGGCCAGATCCATCTTCCAGACGCCGACATCATCGGGCGCGAGCTTGTCGGCGTTGGGGTCGGGGATGCCGGTGTAGCCGTAGCCGGGCCGGGTGTCGTTCAAGCGCCGAAAATCCGTCGTGACGGCCCAGTCGCCGTTCGGCCCCAGCGCGTAGACCGGCATCGGCAGCGTGCGCGACTTGCCGCTGACGACATCAAGGATGCGGCTGACGTAGCGGCCGTCCTCGCGGTCATTCCAGATAATTTCCGTGGCCGAGCCGGGAATCCACTGCAACATGCAGCCCTGCTGCCAGCCCCAGGCCGAGCTGGTCCCCAGCTCCGTCCAGCGGTCGTTGTCGGCGGTGTCGACCATACCGATGCGGATCACGTCGTCGGCCCGCGGCGAGCGGTGCTCAAAATCGACTTCCATGCCCAGCGCGTAGCGGCTGGACGGGTCGAATTGCAGCTTGTCGTAGTAGGCGAACCAATGGTGCTTGGGGCCTTTGGTGACGGCTCGGATCGGCGGCAGGTCGGCGGCGCGGAGCTGAGCCCGGCTGATGGCGGTCGCGCCGAGGGCGCCGAGGGCTTCGCGTCGGGTGAGGTTCACGGGCGCTATTCTAGCGGACGATGGCTGTTTCAGCGTTGCGCGCCGCCGCGGAGCTCCACGTCCACCTGCGCGGGGCCATGCCGGCGGCGCTGTTCGCGCGCCTGCTCGAAAAGCATCCGCCCCGCGAAGCTCTGGCGGCGGCGCCGGCGCGCCATTTGGACTTGTTCCGAAGCCAGGAGCACTTGCGGGGGTTTTTGGAGGACGGCTTCGACCCGGCCTCGGCCGTCAGGCTTTTCGATTTTCAGGATTTTCACGGGTTTCTGATTTCGTACCTGCTCAGCAGCTACTTTGTGCGCGACGAGGAGGATTTTCGCGACTTGGTCGACGCGGTCGCGGGAGAGCTTGCCTGCCAGGGCCTGCGCTACGCCGAGGTTACCGTCTCCGTGCCGGAATACCGCATGCACGGCATCGCGCTGGAGGCTTTGACCGACGTGCTGTCCGAAGCGTCCCGCCGCACGGACATCCGCCTGCGCTGGATTGTGGACGTGGTGCGCAACTTCGGGCACGAGGCGGGCCTGGACCTGCTGCAACAACTGTTACGCCGTCCGCCGGACGGTTGGGTGGGGATCACCATCGGCGGCTCGGAAGCCGATTTTCCGCCGGCGGCGTTCCGGGAGGTCTTTCGGCTGGCCCGCGCCAACGGGTTGCGGCTATCGGCGCACGCCGGAGAGGCGGCCGGCCCGGAGAGCGTCTGGGACGCCATTCGAGTCCTGGAAGTCGACCGCGTCGGTCACGGCGTGCGCGCCATCGAGGACCCGCGGCTGGTGGAATTTCTCGCGGAAAAGCAGATTCCGCTGGAGGTCTGCCCGACCAGCAACCTCAAAACAGGGGTCTTCCGGAGCCTCGCCGAGCATTCGTTGCCGCGGCTGGTGAATGCTGGCGTGGCGGTCACGATCAACACCGACGACCCGTCGTTCTTTGATTGCACCCTGGCCGGGGAGTTTGAAGCCGCGCGGGCGATGGGTCTGGATCAAACGGCCCTGGAGGCTGCGGCGCGCAACGCCGAGCGCTTCGCCTTCGATGGCCCGTAGCAGCCCCGCAGGGTCAACTTAAGTCCGCGGGCCTCGACCTTAGGGGTCGAGGCGGCAGGCGTGGGCGCCTGCGCCACGCATCCCCCGAGCCCGGCCGCCGGATCAGGGCGTCAGATCCGGAAACAGCAGGCTGATGGCCAGATAGACGCCGTAGGCGGCCAGCAGCACGTAGCCAAAGGGCTTGCGCATGGCGTCCCCCGAGAAGAAGATGCCGATGCGGAAGACGGCCAGCACGAACAGCATCACCGGGAAGAGCACGATAAAGAAGTGCGGATCTGC
>CAYOPA010000614.1:0-2851 GCA_964405625.1 uncultured Bryobacterales bacterium | reverse complement strand
GTCACGAACAGGTCCAGCCAACCGTCGTTGTCGTAGTCGAACCAGCCGCCCGCGACGGCCCAGCCGCTGCTCGAAACTCCCGCCGCCGCCGAGACCTCGTCAAACCGGCCGTCGCCCCGATTCCGGTAGAGTTGGACACCGTTCACGCCCGCCACGAACAGATCGAGGTCGCCGTCGTTGTCGTAGTCCGCCACCGCCGCCCCGATCGAAAAGCCGGCGCCCGCGAGCCCGGCTTGCGCTGTGGCGTCCTCGAAGCGCAGCCCGCCGCGGTTAAGGTAGAGCCGGTTGGAGTGGCGGGGATGCTCCTTTTCAAGCGTTGGCGTCGCGGCTCCGTTCGTGAAGAACAGGTCGAGCAAGCCGTCCCCGTTGGCGTCGAAGACCGCCAGCCCGCCGGCCATGGTTTCGGGAAGATGCTTTTCTTCGGTGGGGCTGTTGTCGAGGATGAAGTCGAGCCCCGCCTCTTTGCCGCGCTCCACAAAGCGGACCGTCGCCGGCTTGCCGACCTTCGCCGGCGCGCGCTTGCCCGAGGACGGCATCGTGCGGAGGCGCGTGAGCAAGGCCTTCGCCTCCGTGTGATCCTCCACGCCGCGCAGCTCCTGGACGGCGCCGTCGCGGTCGTCGAGCGCGAGAAGGGCGCGGGCGCGTTGGTAGCGGGCTTCATCCGTATCGGCCACACCTTTTAGCTCATCAAGCGCGGCGGCCGGCTGATTTTGCTTGAGCAGCAGCGCCGCCGCCTTCAAGCGGGCGTCCCCGGTTGGACCGGCTTGCCGAAAAGCCGCCAGCGCGGCGGCGTCCACGCCCTGCTCCTCCAGGATGAGCCCCTCCAAATAGTGCGCCCGGCCCGGATCGGCGCCCTGCCCGCGCGCTACTTGCAGCGCTTCGGTCGCCAACTGAAAACGTCCCTGCAAGTACAGAGTCCGGGCCAGGAACAGGTGCGCCTTGCCGTCGCGGGGCCTGCGGCTGACGGCCTCTTGGAAGACCTTCTCGGCCTGCGGGGCGTCCCCGAGTTGCTCCAACGAGAGGCCCAGCAGCAGAAGCGCCTCGTAGTCCTCCGGCTGACGATCCAAGTAGCGCAGCAACATCTCGGCGGCGGCGCGGGGCTCCTTTTGGGCGTACAACTGCCGCGCGCGCTCAAACGTCTCTTGCGCGGCGGCAATGGAGACGAACAGCACGAGGCCGATCGCTGCGGTGATGACGTTCATCGCGAGCCCGAGCTTCATCCTACTCGTTTCAAGATCGCATCAACGAGCCGCCCGGCTTCAGCCGTGCGGGCTCCTGATGAGCGACAATGTGGCGTCCGCGTGCGCCATGGCGAAAAAGCCCAAACGTCCCGAACGCCCCCTGGTCTTCATCTCCTCGACCAGCGAAGACCTCAAGCCCTTTCGCGATAAGGCTTGCGAGGCCGTCAAGCGGCTGGGGATGGACCCCCATGCGTTCGAGTACAACCCCGCGCGCGGCGACCTGCCCGCTTACCCGGAGTGCATGCGCCGCGTCCGGGAGGCCGATGTCGTCGTTGTGATCGCGGCGCACTGGTACGGCTGGATTCCGGACGATCAGCCGCCCGACGAGGCCGGCAACCCGGGGCGGAAAAGCATCACGTGGCTCGAAGCCGAGGAGGCTTGGAGCACCAACGGCGCAATCGAGGTCCTGGGCTTCATCGTCGAGACCGATGCGAAGGATTGGACGCACAAGAACGAAGTCGGCGACATCCTCGCGCTTTCACACGACGACCCAGAGTTTGAGACCAAGGCAAAAGGAATCCGGGAGCGCATGAAGTTGCTGGAAGCCTTCAAGGCGGAGATCGGCAAATACCAGCGCAACACCTTCACGTCGCCGGACGACCTTGCCTCCAAGGTCACCGCGGCCCTGCACGACTGGAGCAAACGCCGCGGCATGGCGCCTGAATCGTCGCCTGACGCCGTCGACCCCCAACCCTACTTCACCGCACTGGCCGGCGAAACCGGCGAGATGGACATCAGCGGCATCCGGCGCGAGCAAAAGCAGGTGACGCTGCCCTCGATCGTCGACCTCTACACGCCGCTCACCTACCTCGATCGGCAACAAACACCTCGCCATGACCGCTCGCAATCGGACGAGCCCGAAGCCCCCGCCGAGATCGAAGAGCCCAAACCGCTCGAAACAGCCTTGCATCCCGCACCTCTCCGGGTGCTGTTCGTGGGCGAGCCCGGCGCCGGCAAATCGACGTTTTCGCGCCGCCTCGTCCATGAAGCCGTGCGGGCTCTCCAACTCGACCCGCTCCCCGCGGACAAACGCATGTTGCCCGGCGAGGCGAAGTTTCCGTTCTTGGTCCAGCTGGCGGGTCTTGCGGCCTTCAAGCGACGGCAGGCGCGCTCCGACGACGGCGCGCTGGAATCCGATTCGCCGCAGTGGCTGCCGCTTTACCTCGCCGCCCATACCCAAGAGCGCAACTGCCCGCTGCCTGAAGCCTTCATCCAGCAGAAGTTGAACGACGGCGCTTTGGTCGTGCTGGACGGCCTGGACGAAGCCCCCGACGCCGACCGCGATGACGTCGCTCGCATGATCGAGAAGCTGCCCGGCTGCTACAGCGCCTCCGACTTCATCGTCACCAGCCGCCCGTCCGCCTTCGGCGGCGTCACGAAGCTGCGGGGATATAAAGGCGTCGAGATCGGCCCCCTGACGGACTCCGCTCTGGAGTTTTTCATCGAGGTCTGGAGCCGCTGTCTGCGCGACAGCGAGGCGGCCCGGCAAACCGAGCAACAGAAGCTCCACACCGCGCTTGAGAAGGACGAAATCCAGGCGCTGGCCCGCAATCCCCTGATGCTGACCTGCGTGGCCGTGCTGACGGCCAACAACATCGATCTCCCTGACC